>JAGCTA010000336.1 GCA_017963875.1 Victivallales bacterium
CCATGAAATCGCGTTCATGCATGAAATTCGCAAGACAATGTCTTCGCGGCGGTTGTGCGTCGGCGAAACCGTCAGGTTCTCGACCAGAGGTGCCAAATTGGTTCTGGCGATCTCCCATTGCGTCATGGGAATGCCATTGAAATTGACTTCCTTCAGCGTCGGGCATTTGTCCTTATTAGAGTAGAAGAAAACCTTCAATTGAGCCCAGGGCTTCGACGCCTTGAACGGTTTCTCGAAGAAGGTATTGGCGGTACCGTCTGGTCCGTGGAACGGCGACCATTCGCCAGGCACGCCGTTGACATCGGGCGCCTCTGAAATCTGCATCTTGACCGATGTTCCCGCGGGGCAGTCGGCCTTCCATGAAATGTCCTGCGTATCCAATTGCTGCGGAGGAATCTCAAAACTCGCAACGGATTTGTAATCGCTCTTCTTGGAGAGTTTCGCAAGAACGACTTTCGAGAAGGCACAGAAATGGCCTGGATCGACGTTCGGCGAGTCAAAGCCAATCCACACGGAATAATTGGCTGCATTTTCAGGAATGCGCCCCATCGTTCTCGATTGCGAGAACTTCCTGGACGTCCCCATGACTTTCAACAGCGTCACCGATATGACATTGTCTTCCGCATCATACCAGACGACTTTGCTGACATACGAATTGCCGTTGACCGCGTCAAAAACATAGTCCGCCGCGATATGGACATCGACGATGTATTCGCCCGCCGTGCCCTGATACGGTATCTTCTTCGTCTTGACCACCCACGCCGTATCCGTCTCTTTCCGCTCTTTGCCACCACTGACCATCAGACACGGAACGCCTTCATACTCCTTGCCCATCGTGATTTCCAGCAGATTGCGGTAGTTCATGCTGTTTTCCGTGACCCAGATGTCATTTCCCGCCTCAAAACCGAGTTCTTTGAACGGTTCCTCAATGGTCAGGATGCGAAAGCCTGCATTCTCCAAGCAAAGATTTGAGCAGTTCGTCAAAACTCCTTGACTCGCATGGAGAGTGCAGATGCAAAGAGCACAGAGCATCATACAAGTGACCAGACGCATAAAACAATGTTTTTTAGTTCCAATCATGTCTCATTCCTTTTTGGTTGATTGATTCGGTTATCTCGTCTCTCGTCTCGCGTCTCATTTCAGCCGATAAACATGCACGTCATACGGCTTGAACGTGTCCTTCAAGACACCGCCCACGATAGTCGCCGCCCTGCCCTCGAACATGACCGAACCGCCAGACACGCCAGCGACAGGGATGCCTGCCTCAATCGTGTCCAGAGTCGAATTCACTGCAAGGACATACGTTTCGCCTTCATGGTGCTTCAAAAGACACGTGATCGACGGCTGACCAAAAGCATCGAGTTTCGCTCCCGAATACACGACGGGCGTCGGCTGGTCGGCAGGCTTGCGTTCAACGAGCACTGGCTCCAGTTCGTGCAGTTGACGCGTAATCGTCGTGATAATCCGCCAGCGTTCGGGCGTGCTGGTGATGCCGTAATTGTACATGTTCTTCTCAGGTATGACGTAGCCGCCATAGGTATACCACGTGATGCCAGTCGCACCATGAACAATCGACGCGAAACTCATCGCGCGGATTTCGTTCTCCTCAGGAAAGCGCTTGTAGTTCCAGCCCTTGAAGTACTGGATAATCGGCCAGACGCTCTTCGGATGCTCAATGCCGCATTTGTCGATGTCAGACATGATGGTCTTCATGTCTCGGATGACCTCAGCGACGGTCGACCCACGGTTCTCCGCCGTATCGACGGTCGCAGGATAGACTTCAGGAAGATAATTGTCCGTTCCGCGCACATAGTCACGATATAGCGATACAGCGGCTGCCGAGCGGACGTGCTCCGCCTGCGTCGTAATACGATGGTCGTCAATCGCCTTGAGCGCGTCGTGGCGGTCCTGCAACTGGCATGGTGTCGTGTTGGCAGACGTATCGTCGCCGATATACCAAGCGATGATCGCAGGATGGTTCAGACGGTTCAGCAGGAAATCCTTGCTATGAATACTGTATGCAGCCGACCAGACGCGCATACCGTACTTTTGCGCCGTGTCAAGGAACTGCGGGTATTCCGCGCCGCCGTTGTAGGAATGCGCAAAGTTGAATCCTGCCTCGGAAAGGTCCTTGAACGCCTTGTCGAAATCGAAGTTGTTGAACTCGCGCTTCCAGATGGCGTAGGCACCGATCGGAAAGAACGGCTTGCCGTCAACAAGCGTCATGCCGTCGTCGCGCAACGTCACATGGGGAACATTGGATGGGTTCTGCCCAATCATCAGATATTTGGTCGATGTGGTGCTCTTGCCGTTGATGTCTGCAATCGACACTTTGATTTCGTGGAGGCCGTCTGCATAATCTTCAGAGGTTGGGCAGACCATCAGGTTGCCCTTGCGGGTAAAGCGCGCGGTCGCATCCTTGCCATCGATGGTCGCGGTAAACGTCGGCCATGAAATTGCGTTCATGCATGAGATTCGCAGAACGATGTCCTCGCGGCGGTTGAGCGTCGGAGAAACCGTCAGATTCTCGACGAGCGGCGCCAGTTTGGAGCGAGCAAGTTCCCATTGCGTCATGGCGATGCCATTGAAATTGACCTCTTTCAACACGGGGCACTGGTCCTTGTTCGAGAAGAAGAAAACCTTCAACCTCGTCCATGGGCCCATTGCCTTGAAAGGTGCCTCGTAGAAGGAATTGGCCGTCCCGTCAGGGCCATGGAACAGCGCCCATTCGCCAGGCACGCCGTTGGCATCTGGCGCATCCGAAATCTGAAGTTTAATTGACGTCCCTTCTGGGCATTCGGCCTTCCATGAAATGTCACTCGTCTCCAATTGCTGCGGAGGGATTTCAAAACTTGAGACAGGATGGTAGTTGCTTTTCTCGGCGACTTTCGCAAGCACGACCTTTGAGACGGCGCAGAAATGACCTGGATCAACATTCGGCGCATCAAACCCAACGCTTACCTTGTAACTGACGGCTTTCTCTGGAATCCGTCCTTTCGTCCGCGATTGCGAAAACTTTCTGGATGTCGCCGTGACTTTCAACGGTGTCTGCGATATGACGTTTCCATCGGCATCAAACCAGACAACGGCACTCGTATAAAGTTTATCAATAGACGCATCAAAGGCATAATCCGCCGCAAGATAAACATCGACGACATAGTCGCCAGCCGTGCCAGTGTACGGGATGCTCCTCGTCTTGGCAACCCACGCGGTATCTGTCTCCTTCCGCGCCTTGCCACCATTGACCATCAAGCATGGAACACCTTCATATTCCTTGCCAATAGTCATTTCCAGTCGATTGCGGTAGTTTAGGCATTCCTCACGCGCCCAGATGTCGTTGTCCGCCTCAAAGCCAATCTCCTTGAACGGATCCTCAACGGTCAAGACATGCAGCACTCCATTTTCCAGAACGAGATTCAAGCAATTCTCCAAGACACCCTGGCTACCATGCAGACTATTGATGCAAAGGGTACAAAGAATCATGTAAAAGACCAGACGCATAACCCAGTGTTTATTAATTCCAATCATGTTTCTTTCCTTTTTGGTTGATTCAGATATCTCGTCTTTTGTCTCGCGTCATGACTGGTGCGTCTCACGAACGGAGGCTTGTCTTGGGCTACGCTTGTCGCTACGCGACTGCGCTCCGCACACAATGGTTCCCACCGCCGCTGACGCGGCTCTCGCGACATTCACATCGGCTTCCGTGGGTTACGCTCCACCGCTGTCGCGGTTGCGCTCCACCCACGGCTGGCCCGTCCTACGCCGCTAACGCGGCTGTTCTTGCGGGCAGGCTGGGTGCTGACGCGTTTGTCATGGAAAATGAAAGCAAGGACATGCGGCGATTCATGCGGGTTGGCCACTGGTGCGGGTTGACCACTGGTGCGGGTTGGCCCCGTCCCTTGTCTCACACCTTTTGTCTTACTTCAGTTTAAAAATATGCACGTCATACGGCTTGAAGGTGTCTGTCAACACTCCGTCCGTAATAGACGCCGCTCGATCCTCGAACATGACTGTTCCACCGTTCACGGCTGGTACAGGAATGCCCGCTTCAACCGTGTCCAGAGTCGAATTGACCGCAAGGATATATGTCTCCCCTTCATGGCGCTTCAGCAGACAGGTAATCGACGGATTGCCATACGCATCGAGTTTTGCTCCTGAAATCACAACTGGTTTCGGCTGGTCGGCAGGCGTCCGTTCGACAAGGACGGGTTCCAGTTCGCGAAGTTGCCTTGTGATCGTCGTGATGACTCTCCAGCGTTCAGGCGTGCTGGTCATGCCGTAGTTCGTGGTGTTTTTCTTCGGATCGTGGTAGCCGCCGTAAGTGTACCACGTGATACCCGTCGCACCGTGGATGATGGACGCAAAACTCATCGCACGGATTTCATGCTCCTCTGGGAAGCGCTTCCAGCCTGTCCAGCCTTGGAAATACTGGATGATCGGCCAGACGCTCGCGGGATGGTAGATGCCGCACCTTTCGACATCCGCCTTGCATGTATCCATGTCACGGATGACCTTCGGCACGCATGTGGCGCGGTCTTCATCCGTATCGACACGGATGGGATAGATTTCGGGCAGGAAATTGTCCGAGCCACGCACATAGCCGCTGTAGTCTGAGGAAGCCTTTGCCGCGCCGACATGGTCTGCCTGCGTCGTGATACGGTGATCATCGATGGATTTGAGCGCGTCGTGGCGGTCTTGAAGTTGATTTGGCTTGGTATTGTCCGAAGTGTCATCGCCAATGTACCATGCGATGATTGCAGGATGGTTCAGGCGTTTCTCCAAGAAGTCCTTGCTTTGGATACTGTAAGCACTTGACCAAATGCGGACGCCGTACTTGTGTGCCGTGTCCAGGAACTTCGGGTATTCGCCGCCGCCATTGTAGGAATGCGCAAAATTGAAGCCCGCTTCGGAAAGATCCTTGAACGCCTTGTCGAAATCGAAATTGTTGAACTCTCGCTTCCAAACGGCGTAGGCGCCGATCGGAAAGAAGGGCTTGCCATCAACAAGAGTGATGCCGTCATCGCGAAGCGTGACATGGGGAACGTTTGCGGGATTATCCCCAATCATCAGATATTTGACTCCCTCGCCTTTGCCGCCGTTGATGTCTTCGATAGAGACCTCAATCTTGTGCAGCCCTTCCGCATAATCCTTGTCAGTGGAACCGATGAAGCAGTCGCCCCTTCTGACGAAACGCGCTGTCGCGTCCTCTCCATCGACTTTGGCATTGAAGGTATTCCACTTCACAGGAATCGTGGAGGAAATGCGCAGAACGATTTCCTCGCGAGGATTGCGCGTCGGCGAAACAGTGATGTTCTCTATCAGCGGCGGATACATGTACACAAACCACAGCCATTTATTCACGACGCGGTCTTTGTCCGAAAGTGACTTCAGCGACGGAGCGTTCTTGCCGTCCATATTCAGGAAAACAAGCGACTTCAGCGATGGGGCGTTCTTGCCTTTCGCATTCAGGAAGACGCGCAGTTTCGCCCATGGCTTCGCTGCCGAAAACGCACTCGTGTAATATGAACCGTCCGTGCCGTCTGGACCATGGAACGCCGACCATTCGCCTGGCTTGCCATCAACATCGTCCGCTTCTGAAATCTGGACTGCGACACTGCTCTTTCCTGGACAATCAGCCATCCATGCAATCTTTTGATTGTCAACATGATACATCATTGTATCAAACCATGCGTCTCCTTCCTCGAAATCCGCGTCATCATCTAGGCGGCTCAAGACGATTTCCTTGAACGCGACGAAATGCCCTGGATCGACATTCGGGTAATCAAATCCGAGTTTGATTGAAAAGCTCTTCGCCTCGTTAGGAATCACGCCAACGGTTCTGGAGTTCGAAAACTCCGAACTTGTGATCGCATAGACAATCGGGAACCTGGCGACTTCCTTTCCCTCTGCATCATACCAGATGATGGAACTGTTGTAGCCTTCGCCGCCAATGCTCGTGATAAGGTAGTCTGCGCACGACTTCATATCCAGCGCGAATCGGCCTGGCTGCCCTTCGAATGGGATCTGTTTTGTCTCGAACTGCCATGCTGTGTCCGTGCCCTTGCGCGGCTTGCCGCCGTAGACGACAAGGCAGGGAGCACCTTCACGCTCTTCCCCATAGGCGATTTCCAGCCGATTGCTGTAATTCAAAGCCTTTGAACGGTCCCAGGCGGTTTCCTCTTTTCCAAAGCCAATCCTATAGAATGGCGCTCCCTTGCGGAAAAGTTGGAATGTGCCGTTGACCAGTTCCAGGTTCGACACCTTCTCCACATGGCCGTAAGTCGCCACGCCGCCCACTCCCTGGCACGTGTCTTTCGTCATGCAACATCCCTCGCAGAAGCCAATAATCAGCAATGCCATGAAATGATACAATAATGTCTTCATCTTGTTCTCCTGAGTTTTGTTCTTAAATATAGTATGGTAATAAATCTGTCTTTGTTTTCAAAATACCACAAAAACTCTGAAGTTCAAATACACGCATGACAAAACTGTACTTTGACCGCAGGTCATCTGCTTTTCAATCGTTGCGGCACACTATTTCTTCTGTCCCACCTGTCTCAAATGTCCCATTTATTCCATTAAAATAAGGAGTAATTGCGGGACGCCGGCGCGACTACCGTCAATTGCCCGCAATGAATGGCTGGCCGCCGATGTCTTCCAAAAGCGTCAGAGGGATGTAGCCCATGACCCATCCCGTCATCATGCAGTATGGGCCCCAGTCCGCATCGTGCGCCATGCCGTGGTATTCGTTCAAATCCATGTCGAATGCACGCATCCAGGCACCGTCGAAATGGCTGTCATCGCTCTTTATCTGTATGTTGAGCAAATACTTGCGAACGCCTTGATAGAGCCGTTCAATCCGCGCCTTTTCCTCTTGCGGGAACTCCCCGCGGCGCAGCAGGCCAAGCGTCGCAAACATATAGTTGTTGCAGTACAGCTGGTCGCCGATGTGGTCATGGCCATTCCCCGAGGCAACCGCCGCCTCGACGACGTTGGTCCGCGCGAAGACGTCGTCCTCGCGGAAGCCGCCGCAAGGCTCCTGTAACGTCTCGTAGTAGTCGAGCATGTCCTTCAGGCGAATCGAACAATCCACCTTGCCAATGACATGGAGGCTCGCATAAAGCAGCAGCGCACGGCACAGCGCGTCGGGCTTGGAGTGCCCCATGACTTTCGAATACGGCTCGACCAGCTCCGCGAACTTCAAGACCGCCCTGCGGGCCTCCGCCGTCCCCAGACAAAGCAGGAACGCCGCCATCTCGCCATAGAAAATCGGCGTTCGGCTGGCCGCGCCGCTGTCGCCGTCCGCAAGCGAAAAGCACCCAGAGTACAAGCCGCGGTCGCCGAGCCATGCGATGCAGGCAGCCGCCAGCCTCTCCGCGCACTCACGATAACGGCGAACGCCAGTGACTCGCCACAAATACAGCAGTGCCAAGCCGTGCCGCCCTGCATCGTTGGCATAGACGACGGGACTATGGTCGTACCAGCGGATAATGCCAGATTCGTCCTGAATGTGGCGGTCAAGAAGGAAATCCGCCAGCGCCCTGCCCGTTTCAAGCAATTGGCTGTCATGCAGATATGAACCGACGCCAGCGAACAGCGCTGCCGTCATCAGAATTCCGTCGGTGCGATAGTTCTGTCGCCGCGAATAATCCGCCGACATGAACATTTCCATAATGCCTTTGCGACCGTCCGCGGAAGGCATCAGACCGCTTTCACGATGCCATTTGACGGCGGCTGCCAGCCCTTCGGCGGCATCCGTCCTGCCCGAAAGCTCGAACGGCCTCGGCCATGTCCTTTCAAACGCCTGCTCGACAACCTCCAACGGCGTCGCCGTCTGCGAACTCCAAAGCGTCGTCAGAAACTTCCGCCAATGCGCGTATGGGCGCATGAAGAGCGCATCGCAGGAGCTGATGTTCGCCGCAGAGGAAATGCACCCCTCCAGGTCGTCCAGCAGAATCGGATAGCTCCTCTTGGGCTCTGCGACTGGCTTGTTCACGCCGAGATAATCCCCAGCCTCCGCAAGAGTCTTTCGCTCCCTGCTCCAGTTAAAGCCCGATGGAAGATAGTACAAGTTGTTCGCCTGCAGCAATATGCCATTCCAGAGAATGCAGTCCTGATTGAAATGGCATTCGTTGCCCATTGTGAAAGTCGAAAAGACCTCCCGCGAGAGATAATTCCTCGCGGGAAACGCCTCGACGTAGAGCCTGACGCCTTTCCGCTTCCACTCGAGAAGTCTATACAGCGCATCAATGCCAGGTTCCGCCGCAATGCGCTGCCCGTCGTCATAGAACGGCATGATGACGCAGAGCATCCCTGGCTTCATTTCCGCCTCAATCATCTCCTCGGCGCAAGAGAATGCCTCCACGTCTGCGAACCGCTCCAGAAACGACCTGAACTTCGCCGTGCCGCCAATCAATCTGATTTGCATTGCCATTGTGTTACAGAGCTTAAGAACCCGCAAGGATGCGCCCTTGCGGCACACTTCACTTCAGGACGATGACCGCACACTCCTCCTTCAGCAGGCGAACCTGCAGATAAATGCCTTCATCTCCTTCGCCCAGAATGAGATACGGCTTGTCGCACGAGACGAGCTTCTTCTTCGACGCATTGGCGATGTCCACATCGACGAGCAGCTCTTTCTCCTTGTCTGGATTCTCGACGATGACCACGTCCGCGCCATTGGTCGAATGATAGGCGATCAGACGGCCCGCATACGCATCGACCTCTGGCTTCGCAAGCATCCACATGACGTCCTGCGCCGCGCCGTCGATGAAAGCGCTGATGCTGTCCTTCGAGTAGCCCAGGCGTTCGTGCAGCTCGTCCGCGCGAACCAGATGCGGCGGGACGTTGAAGAACGCCGCCTTCGCCGCGCCGTTGTCCTTGATGGTCAGCACGGGCATCGTGCCGCCGTTGACACCCGTTCCCGTCAACAGCACCTCGCAACCGCCCGCCGCATAGTGCCCCTTGCATTGCGGCTCATAGCAGAACTCCTCGCGCCGACCTTCAAACATCGCCATAAACTCGCCTTCAGCCACCACATGGCTGACCGATGAATCTTCGCCCAAATCACGGACGCCGAAGATGTCCTCCAGCCCCTGCACGTCCTCGAACGCCAGCAGCCCGACGCCCTTTTCGTGCAACTTGCGGATTGCATCTATGCTCTTCTTCGGCACGCCCTTCAACGGCGGCAGCACAATGAAATCGACGTCGTCGGGCGAGAGCGCCTCAATGTCGTTCAGCCACGCAAGCGCCGCCGCCGCGCCGCCGCTCTTACGCCACTGCTCGTAGGCATACGGCACAACCTCCGCCGCCGTGTTGCAGACGGGATTGATGCTTTGGTACGGCGAGCCGCCGACATACGCCTCGTGCGCGCGACGCGATTCGGCGCTGCTGAAGAACACAGGCGTGCGCATCGGCTTCGCTGGCGGATACTCCTGCACGACGCGCCAGCCGTTCAGCAGCGCCTCGAACCAGGGCCGCGTGAAGTTGCACGATTGGAAACCGCACTGGTTCCAATATCGGATGACGCCGTTCACATAGAACGGAGTACCGAGCGCGAACTCGTAGACCTGCCGCGTCATACGGACTGGCACTTTGCCAGTGCGCCTGCCAAACGGCGGATACGCATAGTAGACCGCGCCGTCGGGGCACCCCTGGATTCCGCCCTCCGTGTAGATTTCGGGGTAGATACGCGCGTTCGGCTCCGTCAAGAGACAGGCGATCAGGAAATAGACGCCGCGCTCCAGGCCGTAGTCGCAGGCGAACGGATAGTCTTCGAACTGCTCGAAACCGACCATGTCCGTATGGAGTTCCTCATCAAGCTGCATCTGGCGGATGAACTCGGGGCCTTTCAAATGTCCCGCGTAGATGTGCGCGGGACCATACTTTGAGAAGCGCACCTTCGGGTTGACTTTGCGCATCTTCTCAAGCATCGCCTTCGCGCGTTCGAAATGCTTGTGGTTCATCACGTCCATCCACTCTTCCCAATGGTGCTCAACCATATACGTATATGTCTTGAGGTCCAGGTACTTGCCTTCCGCCAACAGCTTTTCCAGTGCGGGAATGTCATAGGCTGGATCACCCGTTCCCTTTGCGAACTCGATGAACTGCTCCAGTTCCCAGCCCGCATAGACGTACCGCCAGACCATGTCGCGCTGATTTAGCTCGTCAAAGCCGTTGACATAGTCCGCCTGCGCGACGAGGTCCATGTTGTCGGCGACTTTGTAATTGTCGCAGCAGCGGCTTCCCAGCCAGCAGAAGTATTCGCGACCATATGCGTGGACCGTCGGCGCAATCTGGAACTTCCGCGCGGCGGGCGGCAGGAAATTCGCGCAGGAAAGATAGTGCGGCTCGTCCATGCTCTCGCCCTGCCAGACGTCGAAACCGTCGGTCAGGAGCCCGCGCGTCTCCGTCCGCGAATTATAGAGATACGGCAGGCCCGAAATGAGCGGCGGCGGCAACGCGCCCGCTTCATTGCCCATGACCTCCAGCGCGCAATAGTCGTCCAGCGGCTCCATTGTCGGGTCCGTGCTCCTCACGCGCAGGTGATAGACGCCTGGCGACAGCTTCCGAATCGGCGAAATCGTCAGCACGGTCTTCAACGCGGCCATGACGCCTATGGGGCCGTCCTCCATATCCTCTTGGAATGAAAGCGTTTTCAGCTTTCGGAAATAAGCGTCCTCCAATGTCACCTCATACCCAATCGGCGTTTTCTTTCCACGTAGCTCGATGCGGAAATTCATCGTCTCCCCTTCCATGAAGAAATGGTTCGCCGCGAGAAACGCCTTCGCCTGCGCATAGCGCGGGTCGCTCTTGGGCAGCTTCGCCGCGAAACGCTTTTTCGGATTGGAGAGGAAGGACACGGTAATTTTGCCGTCGGACATTCCCTCGCCAGAATAGACGACGTCACCATTGAGCCTGAACTGCGTCTCGCTCGGGCTTTGCGCATAGTTTTTCATCGGTGAATGGCAGAAGGACTCGAAGCCGACCGCAAGGTCGAAGTCGCCGTCTGGCTTCATGAACCGGACGCTGCGCTTCAGAGGCCACGGCGCACGCTTATGCAGCACTTTATAGAAATAGTCGGGCGCGAGGTTTTTCACAACATTTATAAAATCCTCGTCATAGACGACGAACTCGTCCGTCTGTTCCGCAGTGATGACCTTGAGGAATGGCCTGCTGATCATGTCCGCCCGCAGCACATGGTAGTTACCCTCGCCCGGCTCCGTCTCCGCGACGCCGCCGCGGAAGGACAGCCCCGCCTCCATGCAGTCGCCATAATCCGCCAGCGACACGTCGCAGAAAATCGGATACATCGTCGTCTGCTTCGGCAGAGGGACCGTGAACGACGTGCGCTTAAGGCACACGCCACGCTCTTTCGTGTTGATTCTGAACGACATGATTTTCATCACGTCGAAAAAGTGCATGCGTGAAAGAGCTATTTTGCCGCTTCCTTCAGCAGGAATGGCAAAATGCGCCTCGCAACCTGTCACTGATACGTCAAGACTGCCGCCCGATACTTCTACCGCGACATTGAACGGCTTGTCCAGCACCTTCGCCGCAGGCCGCGGGAACTCCGTCGTCTGCGACGGCGTGAAACGGTTCGCCTCCATGAATCCGTATTCAATTTCCAGTTTCTTTTCTTGAACCTCCGCCTCATGGGGACAATGAATCCTCACCGCCTGCCCGCGCCGCCGCTGAACGTCATAGCGGAAGCAGACGAAAATCCCCAATGACTTGCCCATCGAATAATTGATGCCGACCTTGAACTCGACCTTGCAGTCGTGGATGTCAGGAATCACAGGGATGAATTTGTTTCCTGCGGACAATAGCTCGATGGCCCCTTCCGCCCTCCGAACGCCGCTAGCCGACAAGTCGCTGTTCCTCTCCACCAGCCAGCCTGACGGCAAGTCGCCGTGCCTGCAATCAAATGTCTCCTGAAATAGTGTCGCCATGTTGTGATTCTCCAGTTTTGAAGCAATTATCAATAGTCCTAACTTTGTTTTAGTTTACAGCAGAATCAATCGTTTGTCAATAATTATAAAATGTTCCTGTATAACTTAAAAAAAGAGGAAAACAGAAAAAACACTTGCAAAAAAAACTTTCTCCGCTAGATTATGTAATAGTTCGGTACTGCTGCGCAGTTCGATATGGATAATCCCAGCCGAACTTCATTTTTATCCCGAAAATTCACTATTCGGGGGAAATATTTTAAGTCCATCCTTCTTTTCAGGAACAGTATTGTTTGAATTATAGAAAAACTGTTCTATGCGCTTAAAAAAAGCGTAATTTGGATTATTGTCCTTGAATCTCCGATAGACATTGTAGCAACACAAATCTGCCAGTTGAACCCCAACGCATGTGGCACTACTGACAAACATCGGCATCTCGATAATATGCTTTAATGTCAGTCCAGAGGAAGCGCCTTTGCGATAGAGGTTCACATGTGCTCGAGTCGTCTGTAGGTTCTTCTGTTTATCGGTATCATCTGTCACGAGAATTGCCTTGTGTT
Organism: Victivallales bacterium; assembly: GCA_017963875.1. The sequence goes on from JAGCTA010000336.1 coordinate 12,509, forward strand.
TCGGATGACATTCATTCATATACGATTCAATTCTTTCACACAGTAACTCCCATGCTTTGTTATGAAGTTCCTGCTTATCGGCCAACTTGGAATCCAGCATAATGAATTTCTTGTCTATGACAACAGAAATCAATACGATATTGCATTTTTCTAGTTGAGAGTAAAATTCATTGACAAGTCTCATGCGCTCTTCATCGGTTTGATACAGGGAAAAAGGATGATTTCTGCGAGCGTTTTGATTTCTCAGCAATGTCGATTTTACTTCAGCATCGGTAGCAAAATCAAGAGAAATCCCGTATAAATCCTTAATTCGTGAAATTATACGATTCTTCGGATAGGCAAGATCAAAGTAAAAACGCTTCCAGTGCCCCTCAAACATGCCTACTGCTGTAAGAACATAGAAGCGTTCCTGTTCGATGTGACCGATGTCACGATTTCCCGATTCGTCTATGTAGAACAAATACATCGCATGTCTCCAACAGTTTTGAAACAAAAACACTAATCTCTTCGATGGCATGCCACATCTTGACTTCCACCAATGAGACAAAATCCTGAATCTGTGAAAGTCGATTTCGTTGTCAAGTCTTCCGCCTTTGTCAAAGGCTACGGCGAGAAAAGCACGTATGTCGTATACGCGCCCTCAATTTTCCTAGAAATCGCCTCTCCATTCTGCACATCATTGATTCAGGAAAGTACTTTCCACAAAAAACAAAGAAATAAAGTAGCCTCGTGTCGAGAAAAAAACAAACCTTTTTCGGGAATAATCCTTGCTCCTGATCTTTTTTCCTTATTTCATTTTTACGAATAGATAGTATAATATTCTTTGTTTAACTCTTCCCTACAATCCCTCAATCTCAATTCCAAAGTCATAATCATGCTTCCCACCATCCTCCCAACGCCCATCCAAGCGACTTTCAAAGACAACACGCTGTCATTCAGCGGTTTTGCAATATCACAGGAATGCAATATTCCCCCGTATGCGCTAGAAATGGGGACGCAACTCTATGATCGAAAAGGGATTACCCCCATTGTCTTCCGCTCGTTCTCCCATCCGAATGACCAGGCATACCGTCTGACTATCGCGCCAGATACCATCGTCATTGAAGGGGTAAGTCCAGCCGCATTCATCTATGCGACGGCCACGATGCTTCAACTGGCGTCTTTCCATGACAATTGCGTCTCTCTGCCTGAAGGAACCGTCCTGGACTATCCCGAATTCGCCGTCAGAGGAGTCAACTGGCTGCTTTTTGTCGAATGCCGAGGCTGGAGTCAGGACGATGGGGACGGTATCGAGGCACTGTTCCAACGCTCCGTCAGCGCATTGGATACACTCGCCTACTTCAAACTCAATGCCGTGCTTATCGACGGCTTTGGTTTCAACCCTGAACGTTTCCCAGGCTATGCGGCATTGATGCGCCGTCTCGCCATCGAAGCGCGCAAGCGATTCATTCACCTGGGCTTCGGCGGCTATAACGCAGGCTATGGCGCACAGTGGTATGATTTCGACGGTCCGAAATTCCAAAATAAAACACACTACCCCGATGGCGAAGTCTATTCATGCATCTCACCCGAAATCAAGTCTGACATCGGCGCGACCATGGGCACTTGCCTGAGCAATCAGGAACTTCGTCACCTCAAGTGCCAAAATATCATTGACTTCGTCCGTGCCGTCCAGCCAGGTATGTTCTACATCCATGGTTTGGATATTTCCAGCCGCAAAGGTGCCAAGGAGGCATGGGCGACACGCTGCCCAGAATGCCGCAAACGCTGGCCCAATGACGAAAGCAACGCTCCAGACGGCATGGCAGGTGCCTTCGCGGACTTCTACGACGAAATCTACGATGCCATTGCATCGGTCAAGGATCCTTCCAGCGACTATGACGCCGCGCGCGATTGCATTGTCTGCATGGTCAGCCCTAACTACAGCAACTACTATGAAGCCGACGACGAATGGGAGTACCATACGGAATACTTCAATGTCCTCAGTTCCTGTCTCAGAAACAAAAACATCCAGTTGACACTCCGTGAGCAGTTCATCGGCCATAATACAACAAGTAAACGCGTTCCTGAAATCCGCGAAGCCATCGGCAGCAAGCAAGGGCTTGCCGTCATATTGTTCTCATCTGGCGATGGTTTCTACAACAGCCTGCCATTTACCGCAGATCCATCCTGCACAAAATACTTCAAGGGGGGCAACACCGTCATCACGGGCTTTGGCAACGCATTCCAAGAGCCCCGTCAAGTCGCAACTGCTGAATATCTTTGGAACCCTATCGGCACGCGCTATCCAGTTGATTATCCAGAAGACAACCTTGATATATTCATAAATTTCTACAAAAAACTCACCCATGGGCTGATTCTCCCCGATTCCATTTTCGGCTCTAACGGCCTCCTTCCTCTCATTTGCCGCAAACTCTATGGCGACGCCGCAGGAGACACCATCGCCCCATTCCTGAAGCCAGAGCCTGTCAGCGAGGGGCAGACCACTTTTGCCATCTCGCCTATCGCCCCTGCCTGTAATAGGATGCTCCCAGGCACGCGTTTCTCCGTCTATCATCATTTTGGCACTAGATTCCACTGGCATGCCAACTTAAACGATGACTTCATTGCACGCATACGCGAATGGACCGCAATCATGCAGCACGTCGTCACGCTGACTGAACAGGCCGCTATTGCCTACACGTCCGCCGCCGCCCAATGCCAGTCGCCTCTTCCGCTCCAGCCGACCATGCGAACAGCAAACCTCACACGCATGGCCTCGACATTCAAACTGACAGCTCGCATCGGCAACCTTGTCCTCCAATGGCTGCACATCCTCCCTGACGCCTTCGATGCCTACAAGGCAAAAAGTTGCCCCGATGAACTCATCAAACGCATCGAACAACTCAAAACAACCGCCAAAGAATTTGCCGAGCATCTCAAACAGAAAAAGCAAACCATCATCGACCTGAGCGGTGCCAACATCAAGCAAGCGCTTCTCGCCATCGACTTCCTTCTCGACGAAACAGAAAATATCCCTTATACACTACGAACTGGCGAGTTCCGCGATGCACACCGCTCCGCATGGTGGTAACACGGGGCGAAGCCTGTGGAATACTTGTTCTGTGCCTCGGGCATAGCCCGAGGAAAGCTTGTCCCTGTGCGCGGGGCGAAGCCCAGCCACACAATAGAACAAAGGAACCAAAGATGCAAGAAAAATCATTTAGCCAAACTGTCATTGCCCGCCGCACCATCCGTCTTTTCAATCAGCAGCCCATCCCAGACGACCAGATCCGTCAACTTTTGGAACTGGCCCGCATCTCCCCTGCCGCATCCAATCTGCAACGCCTCAGATATATTGTCTGCCGAACAAAACAGGTTGTGGATCAGATTTTCCCACATACTGGTTGGGCTGGGCTGGTCAAGCCGCGCCGCACGCCTGTCCTTGGCGAAACATCGCCGACAGCATTCATCGCCGTGCTAGCGCCTGAAAATGCCAATGCCATCGTCCATGCAGATGCTGGTGCCGCCATCATGGCCATCCTGCTCGGAGCACAGGCGGCTGGCCTTGGTGCCTGCTGGCTTGGGTCCTTCGACCAGCAGGAAGTGAGGCAAATCATCAACGTCCCAGAAGGAATGACCATTCTCTATCTCGTTGCGCTCGGCTATCCTGCCGAACAGCCAATCAGAATCGACGTCTCCTCCACGGACAAAGTCGCCTACTTCATCAATGATGACGGTGTCCTGACGGTACCGAAACTAACGGTGGATGCCATCACCCAATGGCGATAGGATACAACCACCTCAAACATAGATGATTCGGCTGTCTTCTTGAACCTCCTGTGCGACAACATTTCTGTCGCACAGACAGATAATTTTCATGTCAGAACGGCACTTTCTCAGGAAATCCGCTGAAATCATCCCTTTTGTCGCGTATGGTTCCGCAGTCGTCAACGGAACCTGCACGACGATGGCGTCTGTGCGAACCAGAGCATCCAGCGGGACAAAAACCTCCATGCCTTCGTTGCTGAGGCCGCATCCGCCCATCCCATTGCCCAAAAGATCAAAGAAATGTTCCCCCAGTTCTGTCGCCTCCTCCAGATTTCGCGGCGGGTCGCACAGCACTGCATCCAAACCATGGGCAACCACATAACCCCTGACTTCCGAACCAAAGTTCCCGACACCGACAATTCCCACTCGGCCATTTTTAGGAAGATAACTGTTTAAAACATCAATGACATCGTGTTCCATAAGCCAAATTCGAATAATCTTGCAAATGTGGAAAGAATCATCAAAAGGAAAACGTTTTTTAATATATTCCTGAACCACAATATTCAACCTGAATCCGTGAAGTTGCAGATTGTAAGGCTCGTTCTAGAAGATGCAAAGGAGCGTATATGACAACCATGACCGAGCATCGGCAACGAAATCGTCCGCAAGATGGCACTTCACGGATTCAGATTCAACTCCTTTGCTTCCAAATTCATAAAGCAAATTTAGAAATAGACTAGGCGTTGACAAAACAACAAACGATGATATATTAGTGTGTTTGACAAACCATCAAAAATGGTTTTCAAAGTATTTTCCGACTTAACGTTTTACGATGATGTTGATTGGAGGCGAATTAAAGCCATGCCTACGTATGAGTACAAATGTGAGCAATGCGGCGATCATTTTGAATATTTCCAAAGCATGACATCAGAACGTCTGACGACGTGCAAGAAATGCGGTGGCAAATTACGCCGTTTGATTGGCGAGGGTTCTGGCATCATTTTCAAGGGCAGCGGTTTCTACTGCACCGACTACAAGGGGGCAAATGCCTCCTTGTCTCATGAGCACAATGCTCAATGCGGTTGCCATAATTGCGCAGAAGCGCATAACTGCGAAAAAACCGCAGCATCAGGTGCCGACAAGAAATAGTGTCACCAGAGCTTGGCGAAACTTCCTATCGCCATTAGACAAGTATCCAGTTTTATCATAAGGAAAACCAACATGATCAAATGTCCGAAATGCGGTGCCGACAATATGATGAATGCGATTTTCTGCCGACAGTGCGGTGATAAACTGGATTTGGCGGCATTGAAAATTGAGGATCAACTTGGCCTTGATGACAACGGTGGAAAGGCCAAGAAGGCACAGCAAAAAGCAAACCAGATCGTCGGTGCCGTACTGGCATTCCTGATTCTCGTCCTCATCGCCGCCGTTCTTATCCCTCCGACGGGACGACTCGCATGTGAAGGCGACCCGTCGGAAGTTGCCAACGGAAAACTCAAGAATCTCCAAGTGCCGCAGGAAGACGGCACTGTGGATATTACCGACCAGGATCTGACTGATTTGCTGAACAAACTGTATCGTCTGCCTAAAGAAGATGGAGAGGACACGATTAAACCAAGTGGAATCAGTGTACTTGCAAATGATGACGGCACCATTAAGGTCGTCATGAAGAGCACGGTTTTCGGTTTTCTGCCAATGCACACGTCATTCACATGCACCCCAACGGTTCCCAATGGTCAAAAAGGAACAGTAACATTTGAGGATTTCAGCGGAGTCAGCATTGGATGGATCCCCGCGTTTCTTCCAGAAGATTTTACCGAACCATTTGTGCAGCCTTTCCGCGCACCTCTCGATGATAAAAAGAGCGAATTTGGGAAAGCAAAGAGAAATATGCTGGGCATCACCGTGACCGACAGCAAGATTTCGTTCAAGGTCGCCAAACGCCCGCCCAAAAAGCCTAAGAAATAATATTGTCAATTTCTTGTGCGGGGGAATGGTCTGAACAAGGGAGTTTTGGCAATCACCGTTGACACCAGGAGAGTGCTGCTGACATGGAACAGGTTCAAAAACGTCCAGGCATAGAACGCCCCTTGACTGTGACGGAACTGAACCACTATATCAAAAACTGCCTGGAACACTGTTTCCCCTCGGTATGGCTAAGCGGAGAATTGGCTGATATTAACTTCCATCAGTCATCGCATTTGTATTTTATACTCAAGGACAGCCAATGTCAGATTCATGGCGTTTCCTTTCGCTTCGCTGAAATAGCGCGTCAAATGGGCTTGTGCCGTGGCATGGCAGTGGAAGTGTTTGGTACTGTCAGCGTCTTTGAGTCGCGTGGAGAATACCAAATCAATGCAGTCCAAATCCGTCCAATGGGCTCGGGGGAACTCAACCGCCAACTGGAGGAACTGAAGGCAAAACTCGCGGCAGAAGGATTGTTTGATCCCGCCAGAAAACGTCCAATACCAACGTCTCCTAAAATCATTGGATTGATTACCGCAGCAACAGGCGCGGCCATTCAGGATTTTCTGAAGAATCTCGCTTGTCCCATTGGCGGAATGCATGTTCGTTTCATCCCATCCCTTGTCCAGGGAAAGGAAGCCCCACAGAAACTCAAAGCCGCTGTGGAATACCTGAATCAGACACATGCCTGCGATGTGATTGTCATTACACGCGGCGGCGGTGCGACAGAGGATTTGAGTGCCTTCAATGACGAAACACTTGTCCGAACAATTGCCGCATCCGAAATCCCAGTCATTTCAGCCATCGGGCACGACAGGGATTTGTCTCTCTGCGACTACGCCGCCGACCTTGCCGTATCCACTCCAACGGCTGCCGCAAGTAGCCTTGTACGGGCTAAACTTGATTTCTGCAGAAGGCTCGAAACAGCATCCCGCAAAATACATCAAATCATGCAAAACCGCCTGTTCATGCTTCGTCAACGCTATGAACGACTGGCATCCTGCCCCTATTTGTCTCATCCTGAAGGCTGGTTGCATCAATTGGCGCAACGGCTGGATTATATCGCAGGACGCCTTGGAGCATCCCTGCCCAACCTCGCCTTGCGTCATCGTGCTTCTCTGGAGAATGTCTCAAACCGCCTGAAGACACTGCCACAACAACTGCTTTCAGGACGAAAAAGCCATTTGGAAGTGGTGTCGGGACGGCTCGCCTCGCTGCCGCCTCAACTTTTGATGAATGCCAGAGGACGACTCGAACGCTGTTCCGCAATGCTTAAAGTACTCGATCCGCACAATGTGATGATTCGCGGATACAGTATCCTTCTGGACGCCAACGGCCATGCAATCAGAAATGCGGAAGATGTCGCATGCGGAGATGAATTGAAGGCCTTGCTGGCCAATGGGGAACTGACGGTCAATGTCATCGACAAGCACAACCAAGAATAAAGGGAAACGACTATGAGCGAACAAGATAGAAATCTGCAACAGGAAGAAAAACAACTGACATTCGAAGAAGCGTTGATGCGCCTTGAGACCATTGTCGGACAACTTGAAAACGGCGGTCTGTCTCTCGAAGACAGTATGCGCGCCTTCGAGGAGGGAATGAAACTTAATGCTTTCTGTGGGGCAAAACTCGCCGAGGCAGAGAAGAAAATCGAGAAACTCGTTCGCCAGAAAGATAACTCCCTCACATGGGAACCAATGACGCAACAGTAGTATAATCCTAATAACCTAAAAGAGAACAAAACGATGAAAAAGAACATACTTCTCGTCATAATACTTTTATTGTCTGCAATCGCTTATTGCCAAGAAGCAGCAAACCAAGTCAAGACACTTCGCGTCCTGATGATAGGCAACAGCTTCTCCCAAAGTGTCCTGCACTATCTGCCAACCATCGCAAAATCAGATCCATCGGTCAAGTTAATCATCCGCAATGCGTACATCGGCGGATGCAGTATTCAACGGCATCTAAAAGAATACGACACTTCGGCTAAAAATCCAGAGCATCGCCCCTACGCCACCAACCTTCCCATTGATGGCATCAAGGGAAACAAAGTCAGCCTTCAGGAATGCCTAAAAGCCGACCAATACGACATCGTCTCCATTCAGCAGGCTTCTCGCGACAGTTGGAAGGCAGACACGTATGTGGCAGATGCCGACCGACTCATTGCCATCGTACGTGAATATCAACCCAAGACCGAAATCGTCGGACACCAAACATGGGCATACCGTGCCGACAGCAAGGCAATCCTCCCAGGAGGCAGTTTCAAGATGACGCAACTGGAGATGCACAACCAAATCACTGATTGCTACAAGGCCTTGGCGAAAAAACACTCGTTCAGAATCATCCCCGTAGGCAACGCCGTCCAGATTTTTCGTAGCAAGACTCCGAATCCCTACACTGCCGCCGATGTACCCAAAGTTGCGCCGACCTACACCTATCCCGAATTGCCGCCTCGCCCCAATGATGTAGTCGGCAATACCAGTTGGCATAAGGACAAGACGACTGGCGAGTTCAAGTTGCGCAATGACCCGAACCACCTCAACCAGCGTGGCGATTATCTCCAGGCGTGCGTATGGTATATGTTCCTCTTTGGCAAAAAGGCACAGGACGTAAAGTTCATCCCACAGGAAATAGACAAGGCAGATGCCGAATTCCTTGCGAAATGCGCAGAGGAAGCCATCCAGTCATGGCGGTAATCGCCGTTGTCTGAGGGACAAAGCACTCGCAAGCCCACTCTCTGTCATACGATTCGGCTGCTTTGAGCATGGCGTTTCCAGCATCAAAGCAGCCGAATTGTTGTTGAAATATTCAAAATCGAAAATTAAGACTCACAGCCGTTCAAAATCAGCGGGGCCGTGCTTGCACAATGGGCAGACAAAATCATCGGGCAATTCGTCGCCTTCGTAGATATAACCGCAGATTTTGCAGACCCAGCCTTTCTTTCCCTCAGTCTTCGGCTTCGGTTTCACATTGGAATGATAATACGAATACGTCATGGTCTCAACATTGGACAGTACGCGTGACTCCGTAATGGAGCAGATAAACATTCCGTGCGTTCCCAAATCGACGTATTGCTCGACCTTCAGCGACATGAACGAATTGACGTATTGGGACAGGAACACGAGACCGTTGTCGGAACGATGAACGTCCATTCCATTGAATTTGTCAACCGTTCGACCACTTTGGAAACCAAACCTCTCGAAAATCTCAAATGGCGCATCCTGCGACAGGACATTGAGATTCATGACACCTGTCTGTTTGATGATGTGATGCGAGTAGTTCTGTTTGTTGATGGTCACAGAAATGCGGTTCGGAGAACTTGTCACCTGGCTGACCGTATTGACAATCATCCCGTTGTCCTTCTCGCCATCCTTAGAAGTCACGACATACAGTCCATATCCGATGTTGAAGAGCGCCTTGAGGTTGTTCTTGTCGGCAGTAGATTCCTGAACATTCTTGTAATCCTGGCAGAGTTCCTCAGCAAGTGCCTCCAACTGCTCGCCGCTGGCGGCGTCCAACGCGGACTTGATATGGACAACACTTTCGCAGAAACGGATGTTCTTCGATTTCTCGAACATCGCCGTCATCACCTTTGCTGCCATTGGTGCCCAACTGCCGTTTTCAATCAGTCCAATGGTACGATTCTGGTAATTCCGTTCCGTCAAGTGGTCAATGAAAGTACGCATAAATGGGAAAACATCAGCATTATATGTCGTTGTTGCCAGAACAATCTTGCCATAGCGGAAAGCGTCCTCGACGGCCTCTGCCATGTCTCCACGCGCCAAATCATGGACAACGACTTTCGGGGCCCCCTTCGCCTTCAGTTTTTCTTCCAGTTGCTCCACAGCGGCCTTCGTATGTCCGTAAACGGACGTATAGGCAATGACGACTCCTTCGCTTTCAACAGAATATGACGACCAGATATTGTAGAGATTGAGGTAATACCCCAGATTCTCCGTAAGAACAGGGCCATGTGTCGGGCAGATGATGCTGATATCCAGCCCAGCCGCCTTTTTGAGCAACGCCTGAACCTGCGCGCCATATTTCCCAACAATACCAATATAATAACGCCGCGCCTCGCACGCCCAGTCCTCCGCGACATCATTCGCACCGAATTTTCCAAAGCCGTCTGCGGAGAAAAGCACCTTGTCACAGGTGTCATATGTGACAATGACTTCAGGCCAATGCACCATTGGAGCAGTGACAAAGGCAAGCGTATGCTTTCCCAAAGAAAGCGTATCGCCCTCGCCTACGACAATGCGACGCCCTTCAAAATCCGTTCCAAAGAAGTTTTTCATCATAGTGAAAGCCTTGGCAGAGGAAACGATGGTCGTCGTCTTATACAAATCCATGAACACGCCGATATTGGCCGCATGGTCGGGTTCCATGTGCTGTATAAGAAGGTAATCTGGGGCCTTTCCGCCCAATGTGTCACGAACATTGTCCAGCCATTCATGTGAAAAATTCTTGTCAACTGTATCGATGACAACTGTCTTGGTATCTAGGATCGCGTAGGAGTTATATGCCATGCCATTTGGTACAACATATTGCCCCTCAAATAAATCCACCTGATGGTCATTGACGCCGACGTACTTGATGTCATTCGTGATTTTCATGATTTTCCCTTTGCCTTTGGTTCATTTACCGTACCGATTCCCTAGTCGGCGCGATAATAAATAACTGCACTGAATCATCCTTTGACTGTAATATAGCCTTTATGGAAAGGTTAGACAACACACTGCGGCTTTTTTATTCGGAAAACATATAAGCAAGAACAGGAAGGATTCCGCTTCCAATTCATCATTTATCCTACTATGATTTTAAAAACAGGCATTATGCTATATATTAGAATTCAATTGATTCAATTCCATCAAAACTCTTGAACATCCTTTTCCAAAGAACTAGCAACGAATTATCAACATATTTTCAAAAGCAAAATGAATCCAATTACCATATCATTCATCATCCTTTCCATCCTTTACTTTGCCGCAGGCATCTACTTTTTCGGTTTCCATTGGAACGAAACCGCCTTGTGGTTCCGAATCGTCCTGCCTGCACTGTTTATCGCCAATGTCTTGACTGCCTTTTTCACCGCCAAATCCCCAGTAGTCACACAACCTTGCAAAAATGCATCTTTGGAAACGGAAAAAGCATTTCAAAACGCACAATTACGCTATTTCTGCGAGTTTCTGACAATGCATCGCAACGGCAAACGGTGCGTTGTCATCCATGCTCCTGGCTACAGTACGGATTCACTGGCGACATTACGCTCTCTGCTGAAAGACAAAATCAGCATCGTCGGCGTTCTTGAACTGCCAATGCCCGCCGCTCCCCAACCAGAAGCCCCGCCCATCGGCCTTCCAAAGAAAACAACGACCGCCCCTGTGCTCGACAACCTTCTGGCAACCATCGGCGATTTTGACATCGCCATCATCTGCACTCCCCTGCCGACGGACTGCATCTCCGAAGACGGCATTCCGCAAATTACCAGACTTAACAACAAGGAACTTGCCCTGGCGGCAGGCTACCGCCCCTCTTTCGCCAAGGCTGTTGAACACGGAACCATCCTAGCGGCACTTACATACAAAGACGATGCAAAATGCAATGAAAAAACATGCCCCGACGATCTATATGAAGCATTTGAGGCACGTTATATGCTACTTTCTTCGTTGCCGCTCCCCACTCCGCCTGCCCCTTCCCTCTATGCCGTACCCAAACTGCCACAGCCATGACACAAACCTTTAATTCAGAAGATATTAAATTCCCCTGCCGCTGGCACGGCTCGCTGCTCATCTTCACTGGAACGCCTGGTTATCCCGACCTCATCCATGAACAGTTTTCTGCACGAGGTCTGACTGATTGCGAGGTCACTAATGGCAATATCTCCTCAAGCGGCAAATACATGACTTGGAAAATGACCGCCGTCGTCCCCGATCTGCAAACACTCCGCGACCTTTTCAAGGGTCTAGAGGCCCTGCCAGGCGTACGAATGCTCATATAAACTGCCATGCGTGTCTTAACTGGAACAGCAAAAACTGAACTCATCGTCAAGAACTCTCATTTCATATCGGAGGTTTTCACAGTCCACACCACTGAGGAAGCGAGAGAGCGGCTGCGTGCCCAAAAGGAGCGCTATGCTGGATTCGGCAATGTCGTCCATGCGTTTGTCATCGGCAGTTCAGGCGGCATCCAAGGGTGCTCCGATGACGGCGAGCCATCTGGGACTTCAGGCCGTCCAACGCTCGAAGTCCTCAAGGGCAGCGGCATAACCAATATCATTCTGACAAGTGCTAGGCACTTTGGCGGAATCAAACTGGGGACTGGCGGGTTAGTCAAAGCCTATACGGAAACAGCGCAAATGGTCATTGCGGAGGCACCGACCATGGAAATGGTGCCTATGTCGCTGTTTGTCGTGGAACTGCCCTATCCGTGCTACGAGCCAGCCAAACGAGCGTTGGCTGCCGTCGGGGCGGAAATCCAAAGCGAGACATTCAATGTGAACGTCGAACTGTCAGGGCGTGTAAAGACCGAACACATCAAGTCATTGTCGTCCATCTTCCGCGACATGTCTCGTGGGCAAGCGATATTTGATGCCGTATCGGAGGAATTCCCCTGATGTATGTCCTGATTGCCGATTCCCATGTAGTTCCTGACACGCCTCAGGAATCCGCCTTTTTCACAATGCTAGATCGCATTGCCAATACGTCATACAATGTCATTTTCCTCGGCGACAATCTAGACATCTGGATTGCTTCCGCACCCAAATACGAGAATCATCTACACGAGCATTTTCTACAATGGTGCAGAAGTGAAAAGCAACGGCGGGAGGTCATCCTTGTTGAAGGAAACCATGAATTCTACGTCAAACGCCATTATTCCGACTGTTTCTCAGCCTGTTCTGAAGATGTCTTTCGGTTGCCGAATCTATCCTTTACGCATGGTGACATGACGCATTACCCTTTCAGTTTCCATCGTTTATTCCGTGCATTTGCCAAAAACAGTTTTGGCGATTTCATCATGTCCATTCTTCCCTGGGGAGTGCCTTTTGCGCATACCATGAAAAAACTGCTTGCCCACAAGAAATCAGACAAAGGCCCTGCGGATTACATCCCCTACCCCGCCGTTGACCATTGGGTCGCCAACGAGGCAAAAGAATCAGGTTCACAACTGGTTTTTATGGGGCATTTCCATTGTGGCGGTGGCCATGAACTGAGTAATGTCCGTTATGTCATTCTCCCAGCATGGAAAGATTTAGGCACAATTGCTCTTCTGGATGAAACCACGTTGGAATACACCATTGACTCTTGGGAAAAACTCATTCATGAATAGGAAAAAAGGCAATTTCACAGACAAAGTCCTGGACCGTCTGGACAAACTGACTCCCGAAAACCTTCAGGCATGCCTTCTTGGATTAATCAAGGAACGTGGTTTTCTTGAAAACGTCTTCAATGCCATTCATGAAGCCGTCATCGTCGTTGACCAGCAACTCAATATCCGCTACACCAACAAGGCCTCATTCACATTGCTCGGAGTTAATAATGAAGCCATCGGTTCACATATTGGCAAATACCTGAAAACGCTGAACTGGGATGAACTCCTTCCCAACGATGAAACACGCTGGTGGAATGCCGCCCGCCGCGAACTGGAGGTCTTTTATCCAGAGCATCGTTTTCTCAGTTTCTATGTCATGCCTCTTGCCGAACGCACCTCAAACGACCCGTTCTCCGAACTGCCGTTTGCCACGCTCATCTTCAATGACATCACAGATGTCACGGAAGAGAATTTCCGCCATGTGGAAACACAAAAAGTCAAGGCGATTACCATGCTGGCCGCTGGAGTCGCCCATGAACTTGGCAATCCATTGAACTCACTTGGTATTCATCTGCAATTGCTGAAAAGGAACCTTGGCAAATGCGAATTGTCAAAGGAGCGTGACAAGGCGATGGAGCATCTGGAAATCGCCCAGCAGGAAATCGCTAGGCTCGACAGCATTGTCAAGAACTTCCTGTCTGCGGTCCGCCCCGTGCCGCCGCAGATGATGCCCCTTGACATTGAAGCCATTCTGAGAGAAGCCATCGGCTTCATGCAGAATGAAATCGAAAACCGCGCCATCTGGGTCGAATTGACTCTCCCCGATTCCATCCCGCTGCTTCTTGGAGACAAGGACCAGTTGATGCAGGCGGCATACAATCTCATCAAAAATGCCATCCAGGCGATGCCTGACGGCGGTCGCATCGACATCTCAGTCAACGTTGACGACATCTTCGTCAACATCCGTTTTGCCGATACGGGCTGCGGTTTTGACCAAACGCAAATTTCCAATCTCATGGAAGCCTATTTCACCACAAAATCCAGCGGACACGGTCTGGGGCTGCTCATCGTTGATCGAATCGTCCGTGCCCATGGTGGAGAACTCACGATAGAAGGCAGCCCAGGCAAAGGCGCGGCCTTTACCATCAGCCTGCCTCGGCAGTCCCGAATGGTACGCCAGTTGCACGGCTGACCATTTTCCCGCTTCAACGCAATCATCCCACTATAACAATACCCCAAGACATGTCCACATTGCCAAAAATCTTAATTATTGATGATGAACGAAATACGCGCGAAGGCCTTCAGGAGGCACTATGCGACGACTACGATGTCGCCATCGCCGAAGACGGCATAAAGGGAATGGCGTATCTGAAGGCCAATCCCGTTGACATCGTCTTGACCGACTTGCGTATGCCAGGGCTTGACGGCATGGAATTCACGCGTGAAGTTTCCTCTTGGCCCAATCATCCTCTGATTATCATGCTTACGGCATACGGTTCCGTGCAAACGGCCGTCGAAGCACTGAAAATCGGAGCATACGACTATATTTCCAAGCCCGTTGACCTGGATAATCTCGAAAAGATGCTCAAACGGGGCATTGAATTCCTCACAAGGAAACGCGGAGGCGCGGATCAACAAACTCTTCCTTTGCCTGGAATCGTCTGGAAATCCAAGGGACTTCAGGATGTCATGGACCAAATCCGCCAGGTCGCGCCGACTCGGACGACCGTCTTGATTACAGGCGAAAGCGGCACGGGCAAGGAACTGGCCGCACAGGCAATCCATAAACTCAGCGGGCGCGCAAGCAAGCCGTTCATCGCCGTCCACTGCGCGTCGCTGAGCGAAAATCTACTTGAATCGGAACTTTTCGGGCATGAAAAAGGGGCGTTCACTGGAGCTAGCGAACGCGTGCAAGGACGCTTTGAACTCGCGGACGGAGGAACGCTCTTCCTTGATGAAATTGGGGAAATCAGCCTGCCTGTCCAGGTCAAACTTCTCCGTGTGCTTGAAACGCAAAAATTCGAGCGCGTTGGTGGCTCGCAAACACTATCCGTCGATGTACGGGTCATTGCCGCGACCAACCGCAACCTCAAGGCGATGGTCGCCGAGGGGACTTTCCGTGAAGACCTTTTCTATCGGCTGAATGTCATCAGCATCAAATTGCCGCCGCTACGGGAACGGCGGGACGACATCCCTGTCATCATGGATTATTACCTAAAGAAGTGCGCATCGGAAAACGGCAAGCACATCGACAATTTCAGCCCTGACGCCATCAGCATGATGAGCGCCTACGACTGGCCTGGAAATGTCCGTGAATTGCGCAACGCCGTAGAACGGATGGTCGTCTTTGCAGAAGGCAGCACGTTGACCATGAATGATGTTCCAGAGGACATCAGAAAAGCGCTATTGGAGCAATTCGAGAAAAAGGATCAGCCTGTCGTCGCCGAATCGCCTCATACATCATCTGAGGAAGCACCAGTGCTGGACATTCATGAAAACGAAAAGGCACTTATCATCAAGGCGCTTGAAGAATGCGGTGGAAACCGTTCACAGGCCGCGCTTAAACTGAAAATCAGCCGAAGGACGCTCCATAGGAAACTCAATGAATATGGAATATCCTGACAATCAGGCACAGCCAGAAGGACACTCAAAGAACCATTTGAGCACAACGGCATGTTTTGCCACACATGCCCCATTTGCGCCTGACAATCCATCCCATTTCACCCCATGGCTGGCAACGTTGGCCAGTTGCGGCATCAACTATGTCATCGATGTGTCAGGCAGCCGCCCCATCATCTGGGTTCCACACCATCTAGAGGAACAGGCACGCGCGGAACTTGAGGCATACGAAATAACCAATTGCAACTGGCCTAGACACCGTGACGTCCATAACCAGCCGTCCACACCGCTGTTTAGCGACATTGGAATCTGCGTTTTTCTTCTCTTCGAGGCCGCATTGTACCGTTTTTTCCTCTTCATTGAGAATTCATGGCATCGAAACACATGGAAAAACGCAGGCCTGTGGGATTTCGAATGCGTGCATGACGCCGCAGAATGGTGGCGTTGCATCACGGCTCTTACCCTTCATGCGGACGCGGCGCACGTCCTTTCAAACATGCTCTGGGGTTTCATCTTCGGCTCATTGACCGCCGCACGTATCGGCACTGGATTCTCCCTTCTGCTCATGTTGCTTTCAGGGGCGTTGGGCAACGCCACAATGGCATTTGTCGGAGAGGCACCTCACCAGTCCCTTGGTGCATCAACGATGGTATTTGGTCTTCTTGGCATTCTCACTGCGATTCATACAAGCGAAAAATGGAGCCATCGCGAAGAAGGCAGAGGAATCATCCGGCTGCTTCCCTGGGTTCCGCTCGCCTTTGGAGTCGCCATGGCGCTTATTTCTGGCGGAGCACCTGGCTCTGATACCCTTGCCCATACATGCGGTTTCCTCTGGGGACTGGCGCTTGGGGCAACCATCCATGCCTGCGAACATCTTACAGCATCATTCACGGCGCAAATCATCGCTGGTTCGTCGGCAATCGTCGCGTTTATACTTGCCTGGCTGGTAGCCTAAAAACGTCCGATTATGGAAAATTTACATTATTTTTGTTTTTTTCACTTGTTAAATGTCAATCTTGCAGTATGTTAAATAACGGTTCACAGAACGGTAAGGTATTTCCACTAGCCTGATGTTCTCATACCATAATGCCACTTCACATAAAAACTAAGGAAGAAAAATCATGACAATGACTAAAAGAGAACTGGTAAACCGTGTCGCCCGTCAGACGAAAATGAAACAGAATGACGTCATGGATGTCATTCAACTTGCCCTCGACATCATCACCGAAGAACTCGCCGCTGGCAACAGCATTGAATTCCGCAATTTCGGTGTCTTCGAAGTTCTCCATCGCAAAGAACGCATCGGGCGCAATCCTAATTCTCCCAAAATCACTGTTCCGATTCCAGAACGCTCCGTCGTCAAATTCAAGCCTGGCAAAGAAATGCGCAAACGCGTCCTTCTTCTTGACCCCAAGTCACTTGACTGATTGAATTTGAATCTGAACATACCTGCCGTCTGACCGGCATGACGCCTGAGGAAGCCAGCAGACCGCTGGCTTCCTTTTCTTTTTCCATTTTTCAAAGCATACAGCGACTTCACTCATGGCAAACAACACAGAACCACTGCCTGGAACATCTGATATCTGGGAACCAGAGACACTCGACTGGATTGAACTGGAAACCGCCGCCCGCGATGTTTTTCACCGCTATGGCTACAGCGAAATCCGTACGCCTATCTTTGAACGCACGGAGGTTTTTGTCCGTAGTCTAGGAACGGAAACCGACGTTGTCCAAAAGGAAATGTACACTTTCGAAGACCGCGGACACCGCAGTCTCACGCTCCGTCCTGAAGGCACGGCAGGAGTCATTCGAGCCATTGCCGCACATGGTCTCGACCAGGGGGACGAGGCTCGTGTCTTCTATTTTGGACCGATGTTCCGAGGAGAACGCCCCGCCGCTGGAAGACGCAGGCAATTCCATCAGGTCGGAGTTGAAACCGTCGGCTCGAACAGCCCATGGCAGGATGTGGAAGTCATCTCGATGCTTTCACATTTCCTCGAACGCATAGGCGTCAAAGGCGGTACGGTCAATATCAATACGCGTGGGTTACCAGAGGACAGAGTCGCTGTCAGCGAGGCACTGAAACAATATTTCGCGCCACACGCACCAGAGATGTGCGAAGACTGTCAGCGGCGCCTGGAGACAAATGTCTGGCGTATGCTTGACTGCAAAAACGAAACGTGCAAGGCAATTGCTGAAAAAGCACCGAAGATTGTCGATTTGCTTGGCGAGGAAAGCCGTTCCTATTTTGAGAAAGTCTGCCGCGGGCTGAAGGAAGTCGGCATCGACTATCAGTTCGAACCACGGCTCGTCCGAGGGCTGGATTATTACATCCACACGGTGTTTGAAGTAACCCATACGGGACTCGGTGCCCAAGACGCACTGGCTGGCGGCGGACGCTACCGCATAACATTCCCTGGCTCGAAAAACGCAATCGAAGGTATTGGTTTTGCCGCTGGTATGGAACGCCTTCTGCTTGCGAGGGAAAGCCTTGGAATCAAGGCGCAGGCTGTTCCAGAAGCCGACATCATGGTTCTTTGCCTCGGTGATGACGCCATCGTTCCAGGCATCAAACTGACCCAGGACCTCAGAGGGCAGTTCTCGAACCATCGAATCAAAGCGGATTTCAGCGGACGTTCCATGAAGGCCCAGATGCGCGGAGCGAACAAGGCAGGAGCGCGCCTCGTCATTATCCTAGGGGAAAACGAACTTCGGGACGGGGGCGCCCTGTGCAGAAACATGGCAACAACTGAACAGACAAGCGTTCCTCTCACGCAATTAACCGATTTCATCAAAAACACTTCTTTCTAAATTTATTAATAAACGCCCCTTCCTCACAGGGGTCAAGGAGACATGACATGTCATACGTCCGAACACATAATTGCAATGAACTCGGCCTTTCCAATCTAGGCCAACGCGTCTCCCTCAGCGGATGGGTGAACTCCAGCCGCAACCTTGGCGGCATGATGTTCATTGACCTCCGTGACCGAGAAGGCATCACACAACTGTTCATTGATCCCGCATCGCACCCTGAAATCATCGAAGAGGCGAAGAATATCCGCGAAGAATGGGTCATCGCCGCAGACGGCATCGTGCGCCAACGCCCTGACAACATGATCAATGCCACACGCGCTACGGGAGCAATCGAAGTCGAAGTCGATAAACTTGTCATTTTGAATCCTTCAAAGCCAATGCCCTACAATCTGAGCGACCCGACGGCCAGCGATGACCTTAAACTCAAATACCGCTATCTGGACATGCGCCGCTCCGATATCGTTAAAAACCTCAGGCTTCGCCATAGAATCACAAAAATCTGCCGTGATATTTTTGATGCCAACGGCTTCATAGAGGTCGAGACGCCTATTCTCAGCAAAAGCACTCCTGAAGGGGCTCGTGACTACCTCGTGCCCTCCCGCGTCCATCCAGGGACGTTCTATGCGCTGCCACAGGCACCGCAGCAATACAAGCAGATTCTGATGGTTGGCGGCGTGGAACGCTATTTCCAGATTGCCCGTTGCTTCAGGGATGAAGACCTCCGCGCAGACCGCCAGCCTGAATTCACTCAGATTGACCTGGAAATGAGTTTTGTTGACCAAGAAGACATCATGTCGCTAGTCGAGAAAATGATTGTCGCCGTCGTGAAGGACATTCATGGCATCGACATTCCGACGCCTTTCCGCCGCATGCCATGGCGCATTGCCATGGACCGCTATGGTTCCGACAAGCCAGACCTTCGTTTCGGCTGGGAAATCCAGGACCTCAAGGAAGTCTTTGCCGACAGCGAATTCAAGCCATTCCAGGAAGCGCTTGCATCCAACGGCTATATCAGAGGTTTTAACGCGAAAGGACAGGCCACGAACTACAGCCGCAAGCAACTTGACGCCCTGACTGAAACCGCAAAATTGTTTGGAGCAAAGGGACTTGTTTATCTGAAAGTCGAAAAGGACGGAGCGCTGTCTGGTTCGGCTGCAAAATTCATCACGGAAGCGGAACGTCCGAACCTTCTGAAGGCACTGGACGCGTCTGAAGGTGACCTGCTTCTCATCGTCGCAGACAAATATACTGTCGTATGCAACGCGCTGGGGCGTCTTCGCCTCGATGTCGCCGACAAGGCGGGAATCATTGACCAGAAGGCTCTCAACTTCCTATGGGTTGTCGAATTCCCGTTGCTGGAGTTTGATGAAGAGGAACAGCGCTGGGTTGCCGTCCACCATCCGTTCACTGCTGCCATGGATGAAGACATGGACAAACTCACGACGGACCCTGGCTCGGTCCGCGCAAAGGCATACGACGTGGTTCTCAACGGCGTCGAACTCGGCGGCGG
>JAGCTA010000044.1 GCA_017963875.1 Victivallales bacterium
ATTGAACACATTTCCGCAATACCAGCCCTTGATACAGAGATATTCATCCATGGAGCGCTATGCTACTGCTACAGCGGACTCTGCCTGCTGTCATCAGTACTTCGCGGTACTTCTGGCAACCGTGGCTCATGCGAATACATCTGCCGCGGAAACTACTCCGTCCACGGAAACGGAAAGCAGACAATCAATGCCAACATCATGTCCATGAAAGACTTGGCGACGGGAGACCTGATTGCTTCTTTCAGAAAAGCAGGTGTCACATCGCTGAAAATCGAAGGTAGGAAAAAAACGCCGCTTTACGTTTCCGCCGTCACAAACTACTATCGTCATCTGCTGGACGGTGATTTCAAGGCAGGAGAACAAATCAAATCAGAGACGGATATCAGGACTATTTTCTCCCGTCCATGGACACCATTCCACTACAAGCATCGCAAGCAACTGGGCATCACTGATATCCACACAGTCGGACATCGCGGAACCGATATCGGCATTGTCACGGATATCGTTAAGGATGCCCCTGACAGAATTCGTTTCACAGTCAAGAACCGTGTCCTGGAAAAGCACGATGGTCTTCAAGTGGAACTGGCGGAACGCGACAAGCCTTTCGGCTTCCCCGTCAATGACATACGCCTTTTCCCACAACGCAACAACGACACATGGAAAAACGCCTTTGAAGCGCCTGCCGATGCGACAATTGAAGTATCACTTCCTGATGAACATCCTGAAATCCCCATCGGCTCACGCATCTTCTGCGCATCATCACAAGCGGTAAAACGTTCCTATGCATGGGAAACTCCACGCCCAGCGTTGGTCAAATCGCGCATACCTGTCCATTTCCATTTGAAAATCTCCCCTTCCTTGCTGGAAGTTTCCGCCCAGGCAGAGATAAATTCCCGCAAACTTCCGCAAGTCATTACAAATATGAACCTTGATGCCTCATTGTCTCCCGCGAAGCAGCCTGAAAGACTTGAAGACACTATCCGCAACAGTTTTGCCAAACTTGGCGACACCGAATTTGAGATGGCGTCTGTCCTCACAGACAATCCAGACGGATTATACGTCCCTGTTTCCCTGCTTAATGAACTCCGCAGACAATCTTCAGAGGAACTCCACAACGCATTGAGTAAACATCGTCAAAAGACCGTCATGGAAATCCAGCAGGCTTTTTCTGCCCTGCCCCAGCCTTTCCTGCGGGAAGACCCTGGTCATTCCATCCAATGGCGCATTGGCATTGACCGACCGTTCTTTCTAAATGTCTTCCCCAAAACTGCCCTTGAAAAAATCGACGAGGCCATTTTCTATCTATCCAGAACACCAGAGGAAGAACTTCTCGCGACATTGGGTGAACTGGAGCAGATTCTAGGGGACAGAGAACGCATTCGCCTCGCCCTCCCGTCCATTTGCCGAAGCGATGTTGGCTATATGACTGAATCAGGCATTGCCACGTTGGTCAATGCTGGCTACAACCGTTGGGAATGCAACAATATATGCTCCATTCAGCAATTGAAAGACGCGGGTGCCGCATTCGAATCACTGGATGTCACGGCGGGGTGGTCGCTATTCGTCACCAACAACCAGGCGGCCAAGGCATTGCTGTCCCAAGGCTACAAGCGGCTGATGCTGTCACCCGACGATTGCCTTGGCAATTGGGAAGCACTTTTGAAGCAGTTTTCATCCATCGCGGAAGTACCTGCATATCAGGATACCGTCCTAGGCATTTCAGACGTCTGCGCCATGAGTTCACTGAACGAGCACTGTCCAGGAAAGGCGACCTGCACATTCAAGACCTTGCGGCTTTCAAATCCACGTAAAAATGAAAACCTCCTTGCCATCAACAACAACTGCCAGACCGTGCTGCTGAATCAGCAGCCTTTCAATCTGTCAGGGCACATCGGTGAACTGAAGCGGCTTGGCGCACGGAAATTCCGGGCAGATTTCTGCTGGCTAAACTACGCCCCGACCGCTGTCTATGAATGCTGGAACAATCTTCAACATGACATTCCACTTCGAGATGCCTGGACCGCCAATCTCTTTCGGTAGCCAATGAAACGCTTTACATCATGCATAGGCAGATTCCTTCAGGCAATGACAGCCGCGTTATTGCTTTTACTTCTGCTGCCATTGTTCCTTCTGATTGCGTTATTGATAAAACTCACCAGCCGAGGGCCTGTGTTTTTTATTTCATCACGCATAGGTCTGAACGGAAAACCATTTCAATTCTGTAAGTTCCGCACCATGCGCCATAATGCTGAAGGAGAACTTGAGCATCTAGTCCAAAAGACGCCCGATGCCCTGGCGCACTGGCAGACATTCTCCAAACTTAAGCATGACCCCCGCATTACTTCTGTCGGGCGTTTTCTACGTAAAACAAGCCTTGATGAACTTCCGCAACTCTGGAATGTCCTGCATGGGGACATGAATTTTATCGGTCCGCGCCCATCCATCGAGTTTGAACGGGAAAGGTATGGAACCGCACTAGAGAAAATCTTATCCGTCAAGCCTGGAATTACAGGACTATGGCAGGTTTCTGGAAGAAACGACCTTCCCTTTCAAAAGCGCGTCGAACTTGACCTTTACTATGTTGAACACCAGTCGCTCCCCATGGATATTGGAATACTGTTTAAAACCGTCAGGGAAATCCTTGCGGCACACGGCAAATGAACTTATATTAGTTTTTTCAGTTATTTTCACATCTGCCGCCACCCCCAAAATAAAGCAATCATGTTTTCAGCAGCACTTGACTCATCACTGAAATGCACCCTTGTCATCGCCAATGACAATACAATCCTATTCAATGAATCATTGGATTCAGCCAGCCGCGACAATGACAGAAAACTGCCGCCTTGGATTCTTCAGGCAGTCTCCACATGTGGCTTGACACTTCAGGACATCCGCCGTTGGACAGTCGGCACTGGCCCAGGCAGTTTTGCAGGATTGCGCTCTGGCATTGCCCATATCATGGGCATCGCCACCGCCACAGGTGCCGCCATCCGAGGCGTACCAAGTGCTATTGCAACCGCGTCTGCCGCGCACCCCGCTGAAAATCAACGAGTTGGGGTCATCATGGATGGCCGATGCGGTGAAGTGATACTCGTCACGGTAAAAGACAGCCGTCTAGATGCTCCGCCCCGCGCGATGCTTCCTGAAGGATTGATGGAAGAAGGCAATGTCTGCGACATCTGGATTACCCCCCAGTCATCATTGCTTCCACCCCTGCCGCAGGCAATCAGTGAGACGATTCATTGCATTGATTCGATTGATGCCACCGCGTTGCTTAAGAACACGACCTTTCCCTGGCCTTCATGTTCAGGCGATGCAATCAAATCTTGTGAACCATTGTATGTCCGCCCGCCAGTTTTTACCGAGCCAACCAAGCCATTGGACCTGCTCGCGCTGAAATTAAGTCACTAACCTTTTACAATTTACACAATCATGAACATCAAATTATTCCTGTTGAGTTTCAGCATTGTATTCCTAGCGGAATTAGGCGACAAGACCCAGTTGGCGGCATTGTCATTGAGTTCCTCAGGCAAAGGGGGCATCTGGACAGTGTTCTTTGGAGCGAGTGCCGCACTGGTCTGTTCCACGGCACTGGCATGCCTTTGTTCAAGTTTTCTGGACCGTATTATCAATCCCAAATACCTGAATATCGGCAGTTCGCTACTTTTTATCATCATCGGAGCCTATTCTCTTGCCAAACTTGCTTGGACAAGCACGGAATTCACCGAATCCCCCAAGAACGACACAACAATCGTCGCAAAGTCAAAATAGACTTTTCTGTCCCTCAAATAGAATGCTTTCTGAAGTTCATCACTGTCCTGAAACTGGTTCAATGATGAATTGCTTAACATGAATGGAGCCTTCATAGCGGTTCACAGGCAGGAAGCCGCCAATGTAAATAAAACTGGTCTCATTCAGAGAAACAGGCGCGGGAATGACTTTCAGCACAAACTGCTCGCCTTGAATACCATTGACAGGGAATGGCAGATACCCCGTTATCCGCTTTAGTTCAGTATCATACGTACCGATTCGAGTCGTCAAATCTTCTGGCACGTCTGGCGCGACAGCACGCAGTTCAATGCCTATGCGGTATTTTTTGGAAAAATCCAGTCCTTGCGGCGGTGTCATCTGGATTTGCCATCCATGATTTCCATTCATGAACACCGTGCCGTCCGCATTGGCGAATCGATGCTTAGATAGACTCGCTGCCATGACAATTCGCCTTGGATACAAATAGCCAAAGCGCCGTGCCCCCGAAAGAAATGATTTCTCATATATCGGCGACCACGCGACTGGCGCATGGCCATTCCGTAGGCGGAAAGCATTGAAACGGAACGGCTCGTCCTCCTTCAATTCAGGAAGAATCTCCTTTGGAATGCTCATGGAGATCGTCCACTCGCCTGCATCGCATGACGAACTGAAAGATCCCTGGAAATGAATTTCCGTCTGCTTGGCAACAAGCTCCCTATCGTTGGATTCCTCGGTCATTTCATATATCAATGCTCTCATTTGACCATTAGATGCCACGGTGAGTTGAGTCATTGGATAGATGCGAGAACCATACAGATAGAATTCCACACTATCATTCCACAACTCGCTGTCAGACCGTTGTTTTTCAATTGAATCGACGTTGTTTTTTTCCATGAATCTCAAATTCAAATTGCCATTCACAAAAAACAACTTTAGTTCAGGGGAGTTTTCAATCGGTTCGCCTGAAAGGTTGTCACGCCATTTTTGAAGCGCAGTAATGCTTTTCCACGATGGATGAGAATCAAAGGACTGGAGAATCGTCACGGCAACAGGACACTTTGGTTTCTCCTCTGCTGGCTTCGCTGTCTTATCCGTGACTTTGGCAAGAATGAATCGTTCCGTAAATACGCTGTCTTCCTGAAAGCGGCAGGATACATATACGTCCCACTCATCATCGGGCGCAGAAGCATTGAAAAGATGGCCAATGTACGCACGTGCATAGCCTGCCATGCCACCCCGGTAACGTCGCGTGTAATATGGACGGCATGGTGCAGTGAGTTCGGTGTGGCGTGTCAATTTTGTCCGTCCGATATAATATGTCTGGAACGACGCATCGCTATCATTCTTCACAGTCTTTGAAATATCTGGATATTTGCGCGAACCATCAATAATCCCATAATTGGCGGTTCCGACCTGGGAACATTTGCCCTCCAAAGCAACACCATAAACAGCATCCTCATGAAAATCAATAGGTTCCTTGTTTGCAAACGGCACGGCATAACGCAAATCGCCATCTGGCACATCAGAAAGGGCCTGTGGCAGTTTTCCCCTCCCTCCACTGCCAATCTGGAAGAACGCACGAGCCTGCCCAAAAATCACCTTGCAGAGGAAATCGTATCCGTACTCCCGTTCAGCCTTGGAAATGTGATTCTTGCAATCGGGGTTGTATAAGCGTTCCAGGGCTTCCTTGGCGGTATCGACATAACGCTTGTAGATTGCCCCTATATCCATTCCATCCACCAGCCCCGCCTGCTTGATTTCATTCCACATCAGCATGGTCAATTGGTCAAGATTCAGTCTGGAACATCTCAAATGCAGGCTTTCGTGGGGATACTTCTCAAGAAGACTCTCCATGTCATCATAGTTCTTCTGCCATCGCACCAGATTCTCTGGTGTGACATAATGTGGGAAACGGCAATCAATCCTCCAATTGTACGGCACGGTATCCTCTTCGCACAACCTTTCCAACTCATAAAAATACGCACGCATGGATCGTCCTGCAAGACCATAGATTGCATCTGTGTATTCAACCACCAAATCATCAATATTCAACGAGACATCATTTGACAAACGTGACATCAAATAATGCTGCAATCCGTAGAATCCCGCATTCACGACAAAGAAGTCCGTCGAATAGTCATTGTACAGATAATGGATATTAAGTTTTGATGCACCTTCCTTGTAATCCTTCGCCATTCGCAGAATATTGCCTGACAAATGAAGGCACGTCAACGGTCTGCTGTACGTGGTAGGATAATAATATACGAACATGTTTTCTGCCAAAGCCCCCCATCCTATCAGCGCATCATGAATCCTGCTATTCGATTCAGTGTCCCAGGCCCGCGAGAAATCGCCATTGATATACGCAAGATAAGGGACTAGATTGCTCGGCAGATGACCTCCAGGCAATGCCGCCTGCGCAGGAGGCTGTTCGGTCTGAACAGGACCGCCATACGTCAAAAAGCGGATGAGCATCTTAGGATATCGCTCTGCAAAATACGGCGATGCGTCCTTGATGAGATAGTCATAGAAAGCACCTGCTGGCGCACGGTACTGTTCCTCGAAACGGATGCACTCTGGGCAACGACAGAAATACCCACCGATATCATCCTGCCCAACGTCAATGACGAAATCGTCGTCAGGAGTCATTTTACGGTATTTAACATACGTCTCGATGTTTTCCGTCAATGTCCTGCGAAGATCTTTGTTGGAGAAGCAAAGTGCCATGGAATCAACGCGTCTGCCCTTGTTGTCCATGCCGAAGAACTCTGGATTTGTCTTGAAATACGCCTTGTCCTTGAATGGAGGGAACGCCTCGCCCCGTTGGGCCATGGCATGTCCACGAGGGATGAAACGATTAAACGTATGGCAGCCAGTCAGCCGTTTGACGGAATCAAAGTTATCGGAATGGAACATCATCCGTCGAAAAGCCTTAGAACTTGTTGGACAACCGTAGAAGTTCCATGAGGATTGCAGAAGGTCGCGATAAATGTATGACGGGACGCGATCATAGTTCAGTTTCGGCAAATCCAATTTCGGATGACGAGGAATAATTGAATCGCCCCAAAAATGCAGTGTCCTGAAGCCAATCGTGTCCATCAAAAACTGATAGACGGCAAACACATCTCCACAACGTCCACCGCCATAAATGACGATATCCTTTCCAATGCTTTTGTAGATGCGCTCTTCATTGCACGGCGTCTTTGGCTTGGCAATGGATTCCATTGCAATGGAACGCCCAATGAAAATGCGCTTGTCATGCCAATATGCTTCCTCGGACTTGACTGTTTGAAAATCCGCGCCTGTGGATTCCTTGAGAATCTGTGTCATATCCACAACGGTATCAAGCAATTCCTTGCTGCAATTTTCAGGAATGACAAGGACATATTCCGCCTTGCCATGCCGCGTTAGCAAGTGCTCCGCCAACAACGGCATGGCATAAAAGACTAAAAAGAATAGAAATATCCCCTTACCCGTTTGTTCCATCACATTCTAATAAATCAGAATGATTTGCTTAAATCAACATTCGCTTTTGAAGCGTCCTTCTTCACAAAGCGGCTGGTGGCGATGAGTCCTTTCAGGTGCGCTTCATACATTGAACCTTCAAGCGGAAGTTCAACACGCTAGCCAGTCATCAGAGAATACAGCATGGCATTGGCCATCTCGACGGACTTGATGCCCTCTTCCGCTGGCGCAATCAGTTTTTCTCCGTTGAGAATCGCATTGACGAAATTCTTTCTGATGCCATTATGCTGCTCGCCGTTCCCGCTGACTGGAATGTCGATATTCCAGACTTCTGGACGGCCGAAGGAGTTTGGAGTCTCCCTGCTGAAGACATCCGCTGGAATTTCATTTCTCGTGAAGGTCAGTTTGCCTCCTTCATTGACAAGTCTGCCGCGGTCGCCGATGATTTCCAGGCGGTTTGTTCCTGGTGCCTCGCCAGTCGTCGTGACAAAAACGCCTGTCGCGCCGTTGGCGTACTCGAACAATGCGGTGCAATCATCTTCGACTTCAATGTCGTGGTACTTTCCAAGGCCGCCAATCGCCGTGACAGCGGTAGGCATGCCGCAAATCCACTGGAAGAGGTCCAGGTTATGCGGACACTGGTTGAAGAGGACACCGCCGCCCTCGCCTGCCCACGTCGCACGCCAACCGCCTGAACGATAGTATGCCTCAGAACGGAACCATGTGGTGATGATCCAGTTGGTACGGCGGATTGTCCCAAGTTCGCCGTCCTCGACAAGTTTCTTCATTTTGATGAAATGAGGGTCGGTGCGCTGGTTGAACATGGCGCAGAACACGAGTTCTGGATGCGCATTGTGTGCGTCAATCAGCCGCTGTGCATCCGCCTTGTGGACGGAAATCGGCTTCTCCGTGCAGACATGGATGCCATTGTTCAAGGCATCAATGCCGATGGTCGTGTGGAAGTAATGCGGTGTCGCGATGATGATGGCATCGACTTCGCCGCTCCGAATCATTTCAGCGCTGTCAGTGAAGCCTTTAGCATTCGGGAATTTCTTCAGTTTCTCGGCATCGATGTCACAGATGGCCGCCAACTCGCAGTTCGGGATGAGACCTTTTGAAATCGAATCGCAATGGCTTGACCCCATGACTCCGATTCCGACGACACCCATACGTACTTTATCCATGTTTATGACTCCATTCTTATTTTGGGTTGAAAATGTGAAAACAAAATCCTAACTTATTGAAATAATAGCCTGAATAGTCCTAATAAATTCCTCTGGGCAGAATTCAACCATTCGACCAGCAGTCAATCAGAAAAGTTTAAGCAATTCGCCAGCCTGCTGCAAGCCG
>JAGCTA010000337.1 GCA_017963875.1 Victivallales bacterium
GCCGTGGCCGCTTACCACGGCGATACCGCCATTCAATTTACCTCCTTTTTCCTTGACGTCCAATTGAACGGCATCGACGCACTCCGGCGACGACGCTCATAACATAGCATCTACTGATATTTGACCCCTTCGGGGTCTTTGATCTGCCACCATGGCTTTGGTGTAATTACCGACCTTCAAAGGGAATATAGCAAAATCATTAATCAATGAGATTGATTTCGATGCCTGACGGTGCGGTGACTTTCGTCTTTTCCCCGCGCCTCTTGCTGATGTACACTGGCCCCATCGGTGTCGGGAACGTCCCGCGGATGTATTCTAGGTCGCACAGATTTGGGTGGATGGTCAGTTTACGTGCTCCAGGGGCAGTCACTGTGACGCCGAGGACCTTTTCCATGAGAAACGCCGCAGGACCCCCAGACCAACCGTGGCACAGGCTATGGCGGAGACCCTTGTAGCAGAAGTCACCGAAATCTGCGTGGAGGTCGTCTTTTCCTGCGACTGGAAGTTCGTCTATTCTATTGGAGTTTTTAATCCAATCCAGGTTGAAATCCTCCCAGAACGTTGTTGCGCCATAGTCGAGCATGGCTCCCCAATATTTCCGCATGACGTCAAGTGCGCTTGCCACAGGCTGTGCCAACAGCACATAATATCCATAGAACGTGCTGACGCCGCTTGTGCTATCGGTCGTCAGGACGGATGATGCATCGCAAATGCCTGCAAGCGTCAGCATTGCCGCTGCGGTCTTGTTGCCTTTGTTGTCTGGAATGATATTGCCGAGGCGTTTACGGCATGATTCTGCGATTCGAGCGGTTTCCTCATCTCCAAGGAAACGGCAGAGTTTTGTTGCGCAAGAGAACATGATGGCGAACAACCCATGGCCTCCAGCGGCCTGGACTTCCTTGTCCTGGCTGGTTGGCCAGTCGAGAAAGCACCTTCTATCGCCCAACTGAAGGTGACCGTCATCATCGACCATCGCAGAAAAATGGCGGATGAGCGGAACAAGGTAGTCCTTTTGCTCGCGAAGGTACTCCAGGTTCCCTGAATGCATGTAGAGTTCGTATTGGTTGATAATCCACCAGAGCGAGTAGGACATCATGGAATTCATATATTGGGGCAGTGGAGTGGCTTCGCGGAGAAAATCCAGGCTTTTTCGGATAAGCGTGTGGTCGTCGAATGTGGAGAGAATGACTCTGATTTCTGGATTGAGGTCGCCGAGCCAGACCAGGCGGTCGCGTTTCACACCGTCGTAGATGTAGTCCTGCATGGAAAGTTGCACGGTATAGACTGCCGTGTTGTAGATACTGTTGACACGTTCATCATTGCACTCGAAAGTGCCGATGCGTGGTAGGTCATGGTATGTGGCGACAGCAATAATGCCCATGAGGTTGATGTTGCCACTGATGCCGTCAATCCTTGCGAAGCGGAATCCCGTGGAACCGAAATCACGGCATCCCATCATCGGCAAAGGGAAGGTATCGTCGTGGATGCTATGATCTTGATTCGGGGTGCTCATCGCCTCGCTGACGGATTCCCCGAAACGGACGCGTACAATGCCATCCTTGGCTCCGCCTGCCGTTGTCATGCGGATGCCGCCCACAATTTCTCTGCCGAAATCCAGCAGAAGCCATGCGCCTGGATTCAGTTTCTGAAAATCCTTGTCGGTTGCCGTATTGAAACTTTGGAAGACAATTCTATTGACGAAGAACTGCGGGTTGTCGATGCCTTCACTGGCAACGATACGGACTGGCGGCAGATAGTCATGAACGCGAGGATCACGGACGGCATTGGAGTATAGAGGCATGATTGGTTCTCCGATAAAAATCGACAATTAAAACTGGTGGAGAAAACGGACGTCGTTGTCGTAAAGTAGGCGCAGGTCGTTGATAGCATAGCGAATCATCGCCAGACGCTCAATGCCGATGCCGAAGGCGAAACCGCATACTTCATTCGGGTCATAGTTAACATTCTTCAGAACTGCAGGATTGACCATTCCCGCTCCCGCGATTTCAATCCAGCCAGAGCTTTTGCAGACGCGGCAACCCTCGCCGCCGCAAATGATGCAGGACGCATCCGCTTCGACGCTAGGCTCGGTGAAGGGGAAGTGATGTGGCCTGAAACGGATCTTGGTGCGTTCTCCGAACATTTCGCGGGCAAATGACCCCAGGCAGCCCTTCAGGTCGGCAAGGGATACCTGCTTATCGACATACAGGCCCTCAATTTGGTGAAACGACATGCCGTGGGTCGCGTCTGGAGTGTCGCGGCGATAGCAACGACCTGGGCAGATGATGCGGACGGGTGGCTTGTTCGCAAGCATGGTACGAATCTGTACGTCCGAGGTCTGCGAACGCAGCAGCAACGTATTGGGATTCATGTAGTCGCAATGCTCTAGGTCAAAATAGAAATTGTCTTCAGGGGAGCGTGACGGATGGTCGGCTGGTGCGTTCAGAGCATCAAAATTGTCCCATACAGTATCAATGTCTGGTCCATCGGCGACGATGAATCCCATGCGGCGGAAAATGGCCACAGCCGAGTCCATGACAAGGGAAATCGGGTGTTTGTGCCCAGTGACAGCAGTTCGCCCTGGTAGAGTCACGTCAAGGGCGTTGTGGGCTTCTTTGTCGGCTTTAACGCGTTCCGCAGTCTCGTCAAAAGCAGCCTGAAGATCGCGTTTGACAGCGTTGAGCGTTTTGCCAACGGCAGGTTTATCCTCTTGAGGGACACTGCCGAGTTTCGACATTAATGACGGAAGCAACCCCTTGCGGCTGAGATATTTGACACGTACGGTCTCCAATGCTGCATCGTCATTGACCAGTGCAAGGTCTGCCTTGGCCTGTTCCAATGTGGACAGAAGTTCTTGTTCAAGTTCACTCATAGTCTTAATCCTAGGTATACAGTTTATTGATATGCGAAATGCCAATACGTTGTGATTCGCTCTATTCCTCAAGAGGGTAGGTTCGACCTCTTCGAGGTCGGAATCCTTTGGGTTCGGTTTCCCCAGGTTTCGCTTCGCTCAACCTGGGGTTTCTAATATTTGACCCCTTCGGGGGCTTTGATCTGCCACCATGGCCTTGTTGTAATTACGGATCCTCATAGGGAATAGAGCGTTATGATTAGTGAAGAAGCCCTAGCAAGTCGATTCTTGATTCGATAGTAACATGTTCATCACGCGTTGGATGCGGAGTCGTCAGGCGGAAGTGCTGCAATGCGATTGCACCATGCTGCAACGTTGTCGCTGCGCCGTATTTTACATCACCAACGATGGGGCAGCGCAAATGGGAGAATTGAGCTCGAATCTGATGATACCGTCCCGTTGTCAGGTCGATTTCAACCAGGCAACGTCCGTCGCCCAATTCTCGGACGACTGAGTAGTCCAAAGAGCAAAGACGGGCATTCTCTGTTCCAGACGGCACGACGGATGCATGGAAATCATCATGGACGAGCCAGTCTGTCAACGTCCCATTCCTGATGTCTGGCGTATGCTCCAGTATGGCACGGTAAGCCTTTTTGCACAGTCTCTGGCGCATGGAGGCATTTAGCCGCGCAAGCGCCTTCGATGTTCTGGCAAAAAGGACGATGCCGCAGGCAGGTTTGTCTATGCGGTGGACCGCTTCTAGAAAAACATTGCCAGGCTTCCCGAATGTCGTTTTTATAAAGAGCCGTGCCTGTTCTTCAAGTGAATCATCTTCTGTCCCAGATGGTTGCGTGAGAAGCCCCCCTGGCTTGTCAAGCGCCAGAAGATGGTTGTCGATGAAGAGCGGAAGCATATTTCCAAGGAATCAATTTGATGGGTCTTCCACAAATGCCTTGTGGAGCGCCTTTTGTGCTGTTTCGAAGTCAGAACGCGCGATGACAAATTGCATGTTGACCTGACGTGTTGACTGGACAAGAGAGAGCACGTTGATCTGCGATTTGTGAATCGCGTCTGCGGCTTTCGAAAGGAAACCTGGTATGGACATGTTGGAGCCGATGACGGCGACGATCGCCACGGGGAATGTCCGAACAGTCGCATTGGGAAGAATGCTCTCAATTCGCTTGACGCATTCGGCGATATGCCTGTTCTTCTGCGGGATGAAATGGGTGATCGTGTTGGCATTCGTCGTCTTGGCGATGTAACTGATGCCCATCTCGACCATGCATTGGCAGAGTTTGTAGTCATATCCGACGGTGCCGACCATTTCAGGATCCATGACTTCGACAGCGATGACATCGCTGCGCCCGCAGATCATTTCCACATGCGGGACAGGGGCGATGTAGTCACAGGAAATGACCGTGCCAGGGTGGTCAGGCTCAAACGCGTTCTTGACACGAATCGGAATGCCGCACATCTCCATTTCCTTCGATGCCTTGGAATGGATTGCCTCCATGTCAAGATCAGACAACTGGTCGGCAATATCGAAATTCGTGTTTCCAATGACTTTGACCTTGTCAACGCCGATAATTTTGGGGTCTCCCGTGCAGAGGTGGTATTCCTTGTGGATAATGCCCTCTCTGGCCTTTGTCAGCACGGCGACCTTAGAGAAGGTGATTTCGCTGTAGCCTCGGTCAAAATGCTGCATGATGCCTTCGTCAAACTTGCAGTATCCAGTCACAATCGGCATGCAGGTCGAGAAGTCCATGCCTTTGAAAGCGTTGGTGATGGCTTCCTCAAACGTGGGGATTTCCTTCTGCATCCAGCCAGTCAAATCTACAAAGACGGCGTTGATGCCATGCTTGCGAAGAATTTCGACTGAATTGAACGCAGAATGCGCTTCGCCAACGGCGGACAGCAGTTCGCGCGTCGGTGGAAGATAGGATTTGACATTGAAATGGCCATACGTGCGAATGCGGACGAGGTCATTGAGGCAGTCGCGGATGCCGTCAATGCGATGGTGGACGAAGTCATCGGCGAGTTGCTGGTCAAGCCCAATGGCCTCGAATGAGCGGTTGTATTCAATCATCGACCGCCGCACGGTCTCCAAAGCGTCCTTCCATGATTCGTCTCCAGCCGCGAATTTCCCGAAAACACCAGGTTCGCCATTTTTCTTGTTTTCAAGCAAAAGGTTGGTGATGCCGCCGTATGCGGAGACGATGAAGATACGATTGTAGAGTTCCTCAGGCTTTCGATGGCCAATGATGACGTTATTCAGCACTTCGCCAAAACGGCTCATGGAGGTTCCGCCGATCTTTTCTACGGTGTGGTTGTTTAGCATGTACTTGATGCACCTCTGTGAATTGGCATTTCGACTGTGCACGCGCTGCGTGCATTTTTCTCTAACATGTCTTTCGATGGTTGTCCATCGTTTGTGAAACAATTAATGTAAGGTGTTTATGCTTAAAATCAAGTGTCAATGAATGGAATTGACGACAGATGTGGCTTTTATAGTGCTTTTATTTGTTTTTGCTAGACAAAAAAAGGTATAGAATATATATTACCTTTGTTTTTAAAAAGAGGAAAGGGGTAATGGGATTTTTCAACACAAACCTTAACGCGGACAAGAACGATGGCAGACGAGACGGTCCAAGCGCCCCAGAGTATAGAAGTAGTCGTTAAGAACAAACATGGGATGCATTTGCGTTGCTGTGGTGAGGTGGCGCGGATTGCCAATGGTTTTAAAAGCCACATCACCATGAAAAACAGCCGCCGCGAAACCGATGCCAAAAGCATGCTGGGGCTCACGACTTTAGCGGCTGCGTGCGGGTCGCGGATTTTGATTACCGCAGTCGGGCCTGACGCGAATGACGCCCTTTCGGCATTAAACAACTATTTTAGCTGTGATTCGGAGTAGGGCGTTGGATAAGAAGGCAACAGGCGAATTGGTTTTGCATGGAACAGGGGTTTCCTCTGGGCTGGTTGTTGCCAAGGCCTATTGCGCAAGGCGGATGTCAGTCGAGGCATACGACCGCAAGATAACCGAAGAAGAAGTATCTGGCGAGATGAATCGCCTGGAACACGCTTTGGAAATGAGCAAGGCGCAACTTCGTGTGGTCGAAGCAGATATTGAGAAAAGTCTTGGCGATGAGCATTCGACGCTTTTTGACAGTTATCTGATGATTCTGGATGACCCGTCTCTCTCTGACCGCATGGAGCGGATCATGCGGGAGAAACTCATCTGCGCGGAGGCGACATGCAACATGGCCATGAGCCAGTTGATTGATGAACTGTCGAATAAATCAGATGATTATCTGCGTGAACGTGGAAAGGATCTTCAGCAGATTGGCGAGAGGATCATCCGCAATCTGCTTGGCGTTGAAGTGGATTTGAAGGTTTCAGAGATACCGAATGACTGTATTCTTGTCGCGGAGGAATTGACTCCTAGTGAAACAGCCAGTCTGGATGGCATTCGGGTCCTTGCATTTGTGACCGCTGGAGGCAGCCGAACTTCCCACACGGCGATTCTGGCACGTGCCCTTGGCATTCCTGCAATTGTCGGCATTAAGGAGGGAGTCGGTGGCATTGAGACAGGTGATGAACTCGCATTGGACGGCGATACAGGCGATATTGTTGTCTGCCCCAGCAAGAAGACGAAGGAGGTCTTCGAGAAAAAGGCACGTGCTGCAGAAAAACTGGAAATGCAGTTACAGGAGGATAGCCAACGTCCTGTGGAGACGCTGGATGGCTATCAGGCATGCCTTGTGGCAAATGTCGAACTTCCAGGGGAGGCTTTGTCGGTTCGGCGGAAATACAATGTCGGCATTGGGTTGTTCCGCACGGAGTTTTTGTTCATCAACGGCATGAATCTCCAGAACGAGGAAGAACAGTTTCATGCGTACAAGGCCACGGTTGAGGCAGTGAAGCCATATTCCGTGATTTTCAGGACGCTGGATATAGGTGGGGACAAGTTCCTGAACCAGTTGAATCTGCCTCATGAACTGAATCCGTTCATGGGAATGCGCGCCATCCGCTTTTCCTTGAGTCAGCCTGAGATTTTCAAAGTTCAACTTCGTGCGATTCTGCGTGCCAGCGCATTCGGGAAAGTCAGGATGATGTTTCCGATGATCAGCACTTACGATGAACTTGACAGTGCGTTGAAGATATTGGATGAAGTCAAACTTGAGTTGAGATGCAAGAGGATTCCATTCAATGACGATATGGATGTCGGCTGCATGATCGAAGTTCCCTCAGCGGCCCGAATAGCAGACAAACTGCTTCGACGGCTGACATTCTTTAGCCTCGGTACCAACGACTTGGTGCAGTATTCTCTGGCCGTTGACCGCCTGAATCCCACGATAGGCCATCTTTACCAGCCAGCCAATCCTGCGATCATACGGATGATGAAGGATGTGGTAGACATCGCTACGGATAAGGGCCGCTGGGTGAGTGTCTGCGGGGAGATGGCGGGCGATTTCCATTATACTCCTTTGATTTTGGGATTGGGAATCCATGAACTCAGCATGAGCCCAGTTTCCTTGCCAAAGGTCCACAAGGTCATTCGCTGCATTAAAATGTATGAGGCGGAACAACTTGTGGATTATGCTCTTGGATGCGACACATGCAGGGAGGTCCAGAACGCGTGTCAGGAGTTGATCAATAGATCATGCGCGGAACTGAATGGATAGGGGAGGCGTGACGGGGGATGGATGAAATGATGAATTGGATTGAAACTTTTTTTGAATAAAACAAAAAACAAGAGGTGATTTATGGCTTGGTATGATTGGCTGATTCTTGTTCTTCCTGTGATGTTCGTCATGTACATGGGTTGGTTCAGCAGACGGTATATCCGCAGCGTTTCGGACTATCTTTCGGCAGGGCGAATTTGCGGACGATACGTTATCTGCGTGGGTGATGTCGCGAACGCGCTTTCAATTCTCGGTGTCGTCACGTACATTGAAATGCATTACAAGACAGGATTTTCGGTCGGTTTCTGGAGTGCCATTCTTTCTCCTCTTGGAATTATCTTGGGTTTGACAGGATGGTGTTCGTACCGTTTCCGCGAGACAAAGGCGATGAGCCTTGGTCAGTTCCTTGAAATGCGCTACAGCAGAAAGTTCCGTATTGCTGCTGCTGGTCTTCGGTCGTTGTCTGAAATGCTTGCAAACATGATCATGCCTGCGATTGCGGCCCGTTTCTTCATCCAGATCATCGGATTGCCAGATTACATTAACATCTTTGGCCTTCAGATTTCCACATTCGTTGTGCTCGTCATCCTTTTCCTGACCCTTGCCATTACATTGATCTGCTGGGGTGGAACGCTCTGTCTTGTCGTGACGGATACGATTCAAGGCATGTTTATGTACCCAATCCTTGCATTGTTCGTTATTTTCATCCTGTACAAGTTCTCGCTGACGAAAGAAGTGATGCCCGTGATGATGGACCGTGTGCCAGGTGAAAGTTTCCTGAATCCGTATGATATCAGCAAGTTGCGTGACTTCAACCTCTTCTCGTTGGTGATTGTCGCTGTATATACGACAATCATGAACCGTGCCAATTGGATTGGCGCGGGTTATACGACTGCTGCCAAGACGCCTCAGGAACAGAAGATGGCGAATCTGCTCGGCACATGGCGCGGGGCCATTATCTCCATGTTCTATGTCCTTATTGCCTGTGCGCTTATCACTTTCCTCAACCATAAGAACTTTGCGGAAGACGCGAACATCGTCAGGCATAATCTTGCTACTCGAGTCGCGGACGATGTTTTGAAAGACAATCCGAGACAGCGCGACATGCTGAAGGAAAAGATCAAGGCGATTCCGCCACTGGTCCATGAAATCGGCGTCGATAAGCCATTGTCACAGACGGAAAACCTTGATGCGACGTTCCTTCAGGAAATCCATACGGCACTGAAGGACGATGCTCGCCAGATAACCGAAAAGCGTTTGGAAGGCAAAGAGATTTCCGAGGAGGACAAGAAAAAGGAAATTATTGATGCGGAAGGAAAGGCCAATGACCTCTTCCAGCAGTGTCGCACGCTGTTCCACCAGTTGACGATTTCAGTCACCATGAGGCAGTTGCTGCCTGGTGGTCTTTTCGGTCTTTTCTGCCTGCTGATGTTCCTGGCGATGATTTCGACTGATGATACGCGAATTTACAGTGCAGCGCTGACCATCGCGCAGGATGTCGTCCTGCCGCTTAAGAAGAAGCCCTTTACGC
>JAGCTA010000338.1 GCA_017963875.1 Victivallales bacterium
TAGGGGCACGGCCTGGACAGCACCGAGGCCTTGCCGCCCAGGGCTATCAATCAGAACGTGCAGGAATCTGCGGCGGAGTCTCCCTTAAAATCACCGAAGGGCCCCGTATCAACGACTGGTACATGACAAGTGAAGATGGCATCCCGCACTGGCACGTGCTTCTCTCAAATTCCGTTGGGACCGAACTTCGCTGGACCATCAGCGACAACGGCGAACCCATCGCCCACGGAATCGTCCCCTGCAAAGGCGACACAACCGATTTCTCGACACCCGCTCTGCCAAAGTTCTGGAGCGATGCTTCACCATTCCTCTACACATTGACACTTTCCCTGACCAGCCACGACGGCCATGAATTCGACCAGGCAGTCCGCCGCTGGGCTCCGCGCGTCATTTCAGTCGATTCCAACCGAATTTACGTCAACGCCTCCCCCGTGTATTTCTGCGGCGTCACCGAACATTGCTACTTTGCCGAAACAACCAATCCGCATGCCGACCGTGAAAAATACCTCCACGACCTCGGTGTCCTCCGAAGCGCAGGCTTCAATTTCATCCGCTGCCACACATGGTGTCCACCCGAACCATTCTATGACGCCTGCGATATCCTCGGAATCTTTGTCCAGACCGAATTGCCGTCCGTCTATAGTTTTGACGAAGCGACCGCCATCATCCACCAGATCCGCCGACATCCTTGCGCGGTCATCCTCTGCGAGGGAAATGAAAAAATCATCGACGAGTCCGCCATCAACCGCATGAAAAAACTGGTCGATATCCTCCATGCGGACGCGCCAGGAATGCTCTTCAACCCGCAGGAGGCAATGCGCGGCATTGAATATGCCTTTGCTCCAGACCAGAAAATCCTGACCGAACCTGTACCACATGACCCAGAACGCATGGCGATTGTCCGCGAATTCACCGATGTCTTCGGGTCCCTCGGCGGCTGTTTCAGTTATGAGCATGACACCTTCCCAGGCGCAGACGTGGTGGACAAACAGCACGAAATCTATGGCCGCCCCTGCCTGACTCATGAGGCGGGCATCCTCGGAGGCTATCTCGATTTCTCCCTTGAGAAACGCTATGAAGGGACGTTCATTGGTACCGACATGTTCCAAGCCGCCCGCGAAAACATGCAAAAGCACGGTGTTTATCAGAACGCAAAAAAGTATTATGAACTCAACTGCCGATTCATTTCCTCCGTTCGCAAGCAACTCTTTGAAAACATCCGCTCCTGTAAAAGCATTGCTGGCTACGACTACCTTGGCGGCATCGACACGCACTGGCATCTCATCGGTTATCCGTGCGGTATCTTCAACGAGTTCTACGAGGAGAAATTCGGCGAGACCATCGCCGATGTGCGTAGATACAAAGGCGACACCGTCATCCTCTGTTCCGCAGGAAAATTCCGCAACCGCATTGCTGGCGGCACATTCAACGAAACAATCCGCATGTCCTATTTCGCACGCCAGAGAATCGACAACGGACGGCTTCACTGGAGCCTTGCCGACTACAAAGGCCACATCATCGCAGATGACACGGTCGATTTCCACAATGTCGAACCAGGAACTATCGCGGACCTCGCAAAAGTCAGTGCCGTGCTTCCCGATAATGGCAAAGCCTACGGCATGATACTCCGCGTGGCAGCCGAGTTCAACGGTACGACTCGGGACAACGAATGGAAGTTCTGGTGCTTCCCGAAACCGTCCGACAACATCCCCGTCGGCGTCCGCGTATCGAACAGTTTCTCACGCGAGGATTTCACCCACGTCATCAACGGTGGCGCATTGCTACTGCTCGACGGCTTCCCAGGAGCGATGGAGAAGGAGCACTTCCGCACACATACGTCTGGACGTTCACTCGGCCATGCAGGGACAGTTCTTTACCACCATCCAGTCTGGAAACGCTTCCCCGCAGGCGATTTCGCCGACTGGCAGTTCTATCCGATGATGAACAACAGCCATTCGCTCGTCCGAGATGACGACATGCCTGAATTCGCCCCCATCATCGAACTTATCCCGTCGTTCAAACTCGTGCGCCGCAAATCACTCCTCGCCGAATACGCCGTCGGGCGCGGGCGAATCATCACCTGCGGCCTGGACCTCTCAGCCAATGACCCCGCCGCCGCCTGGATGAAACGCGTCCTGCTCGACTATCTCGCTGATAGAGATTATGTAGATGCACCTGAATGGAATCCAGACAAACTTGAAAAGCGCATCGGTATCGTCATTTCTGAACGCACACGAAAGGAAATTGACGCTGGGGGACGCCCGCTGGACTAAATCAACCTTTTTTCCCTTATAAAATGAAGACCAACCCTCTTTTTACCATCGTTGTTTCTGGTTACCAGAATGCACCGTATCTCGCCAAGTCATTGACTTCACTCACACAGCAAAGTTTTCGTGACTTTGAGGTATTTTGCTTTGTTGAGAAGTCAACAGACAATTCCCTCGAAATTTGTCAGTCTTTCTCACAACAGGATGACAGAATTAAAACCGTTTCAGCCCCCAAAAGCGGTTCTGTGGCGGCGACACGCAATTATGGCATTGAGCATGCTTCAGGCGAGTATCTGCTTGCGATTGACGGTGATGACTGGGTTTCCACTGAAATGCTGAACAAAATCGCCTTGAAATTAAAACAAACTGGACCGCTTGATATCCTCGCATTCGCGGGACAAAAAATGGTCGAAAAAAAGAATGGTGAATTGGAATCATCTGAAATAATCTCGAATTTCACCCCACTTGACACTGAAGATATTTTCTCTGGCATCGAGGCGATTCGTCGCGTTTCAAAAAGAAGTAAGCACTTTGCAAACTTCACGCCTCTGAATCTTTATCGAACGAGTTTTCTCAGAGAAAACAATCTGTATCAAATTCATGGACGTATTTTAGAAGATTATGAATGGACTCCCCGAGTCTTCTTTTTTGCAAAACAAGTGGCATATCTTGATGACATTTTTTATTTTTATCGAATTAGAGAAGGTTCTGTTACCAACTCAATGATGACCTCCCCTTCGCTTCTTGATATTCCTTTTCAAATCAGAAAGCGAGCGGCCTTTTCTATTGAAAACAATGTCCCTGCGGATGTTTTATCATTCTGGAGCAATCAATGGTTTGAATTTCTATTCTGGATTCTCTTCCAGCCAGACAATGTGCAAAAAATAACAAAACAAAGGCGCGTGGATGCCTTACGTATTCTTTTTGAAAATAATGGGAGGAGTCTATTTTCTAAAATAATGCGCTATGTGGCGCGTCCGAAACGCCTTGCATTTCCCTTTCTCCTTTTAGGAGCAAAAGGTTGGCTTTTCCCCGCCGACTGCTTTTTCAATTGTTTTTATTATCCTGTATCAAAATGGCGTGAAAAGATATTTCGCCGTAAAAGGCCATAATTTGGGGATTATAGCCTTGATTTCCATGGCGGTAATTGCCTGGAAGACCACCTCTAGACCCCTAGCCCCTCCAGCCACTTTCTCTTCATCACTTGAATTTTTTTCGTGAAAATGATATAATTATAATGAATAATATTCTGATTTAGGCACACAAAAGCATAAGGAATCCCCAAATGAAACGTCAAAAATCATTTACATTGATAGAGTTGCTCGTTGTCATCGCCATCATTGCAATACTTGCGGCGATGCTTCTGCCCGCCCTGGCAAAGGCAAGAGAGAAAGCGCGCGAAATCAGTTGCAAAAACAACCTCAAGACACTCGGGCTTGCCGCAAATATCTATCCCAATGAAAACAATGGATACCTTTTCCCGTTTGACACACCTCATCCAGGACTCGGCGGCGCCGCCACAGCCGTCTGCCGCTGGTATGAATGGCTCGGATGCGATAACTATCTGGGCGACAGGGCAAACAAGAATTTTTTCTATTCTGGTGCCAATCGTGTAGGCTGGTATATGCCATCAATTATCTGCCCCAGCGATCCAAACGGTCCAACGCCGAAATCTGTCATGTGGCACAACCGCCCGACGTTCCTAAGTTATGGCTATAACCTCTATATCAATAGTTTGCCAAGTGGCAAATTCAACCGCGACCCCTCTAAGCCATCGTCGGGTACGCTGCTCGAACACCAGTCGCAGGTCAAGAGCCCATCAACCATCTCCGCATTCGCCGACACGTGGAAATACTATGTAAACAATCCTGCAAGCGGAGAACTCGGACCCTTCCAAATCTACATGCTCACTTCAGCTACATACGCCAACGTCCGCAACAATGGTGCACATGGTAAAAACCGCAGCGTCAGTTTTGTCGATGGCCACGTCGAAAGCCAAAGCGCCATTCCTGTCTACACAGGATCGAGTTGCGAAAACACATGGGATGCAAAGGATTCATCACAGATTGCGATTAAGTAGTTTTTCTAGAAAATTCTAGAGAATTCTAGAAAACCTAGCCCCGGAGAGGATGCCATGAAACGCATTAGTCAATACCTTTCTCTTGCATTGTTGGTCATCCTCCTCTCGGGGTGTGCATCCTCCAAGCGCATGAGACGGCTCTCCGCAGGTATTGCGGGCAGTTATTCCATCCCAGAGCAGCAGTATATCCGCTCTAAGAAATACCAGGAAATCGAAAGGCACTCCTTGGATTCGCGGTATGGCGGCCCTTTGCCGACGCGTTCTGGTACGGCAAATGCAAAAGCGCCGAAGCCATTCGAGTTGAACGAAAACCTCGTCAATCTCTGGCCGTTCTATTTCCATTCGGGGCAATATACCTCGATGCTCTGGCCATTGATTGACTGGGATCCATACGGCTTCGCTTTCAGACCGTTCTACAACCACGAAGGCGATGACTACTCCGTCCTCTTCCCGCTCTGTGGATGGAACACGGAAGCGCATGACGGCTGGTTCCTCACAGCGTTCTGGGACAAGGACGGGTGGTGCGTCCTGCCATTCGCCGTCTGGCATCCAGAATGGGGGTACCTCGTCCTTCCGCTTGCCTACAAGTCTGGCGACAAGAACACAGGCAACTGCATGGTCACGCCGCTGTTTTTCCACTCATGGAATTACAAGACGGCCACCCCAGACAAACCATACACACCTTTCGACAAACGCTTCTGGCTCTGCGCTCTCGCCTACTATGATAAGCAAGCCCGCAAGGATCTTCGCGGCTTTGAATACCTCTTCGGACGCAACACCAACACATGGTCGGATGCACTCGCCAAGGAACTTGCCTATCGCATGGCAGACACCGAATTGAAGCCCCCTTCCACGGAAAAAGAGTTCAAAGACCTCCAAAATCAAATCTTCTTCGCGCAGCCTGATGCCTTTTGCCTCAAATACGGTCTGTTCCCTTTCTTCCACATCAAGAGCACCCCGAATCACAATTCCACCAAAATCCTCTGGCCGCTCTTCCACACACGTTCAAACAAGACAACAAAATCGTCCACCTTCAGTCTTCTCGGCTGGTTCGGCGCCTACTATCAGAAAGCCTACAAAAAACTCAACCTTTTTCATACGCTCCTTGAAGATACCACATTCATCAGCATCCCGCTACTATCTGCCTATTCCAAGGAAAAATACGTCGAATCTACGCCCGTCATAGAAAAACTGCGCAAAATCCATTCCCTGAACAATCATGAGGAGAACTATGAGACCAACCTCGAACAGACGATGATTTTGTGGAAGGAAATCGACCAGAATCTTAAGTTGCCAGACTCCGTATGCAGTGCCAAGACCATGCAACTTTTCGTTGAGGACTATTACCGCAACCTCAAGCCTATCAAGACCAGAGAAGAAGAATGGGGCGGTTGCCTTCCGCTGTTCACGTTCAGCAAATCCAACCATAAAAAGAAATGGACCATCCCCTTGCTTCTGACAAGTTACAAACACAATTTCAACCATGATTCATGGAGTTTCTGGAGCCTCCCATTGCTCAGCCATTTCAAGCAAACACGCAGTGGTTCCCTCAAAACCGTTGCTGGCCCCATCGGCTGGTACACGAAAACCGAGACAAGACCACCATTGCTAAGAACCATTTTCAGTAAAGACACATACGCTCCCAAGACCGACTCTGGCCTTGCAGAAGTGACAAGCACCATCGCTGCATGTGGCCTCTACTACCACGGCAAACATTCTTTCCTCATCCCCAAGGAAAAATACGACCATCAGACAATCGAAAAAGTCAGCGACATGCTTTACAGTCTCCCGAAGGAAAAACAAATCGTCATTGACAACGAGAAATCCATTGAAGACAGACGCGTCAGATGCGCTGGAATGCCCAGCAAGACACGTATCCAGGAACTTGAAAAACTCCTGGAGATTGAATACATCAAGGAAGAGCAAAAAAGTATTGACAAACTAAATCAAGATTATGATAAGAAGAAAAATGAATTCCGTGAATCTCTCGCGAAACTCGGATTCGATTGCCCCGATGACATTTTTCAGGCAATAGATTCGTCCAGCAACGTCGCATGCAACGACCTGATGATGAAAATCATCGAAAAATGTACCACCGTCCGCAGTTATGAGGACTATGGCACAGGACTGTTCTTCCACCGCGAAACCTATGAAAACGGCGACGGGTCATGGAGTTTCCTCTTCGGCCTTGCGGGTGGCCGCAAGCAAG
The DNA here is from genome assembly GCA_017963875.1 of Victivallales bacterium. The sequence continues at coordinate 6,557 of JAGCTA010000338.1, forward strand.
GTGACACAGAACAAACACAGGTGCTCCAGTTCCTCTACCGATACACACAAAACGGAAGACAATCCGAAAAACTCATCTTCCCGTTCATATCCGTACAGAAGGACGGCGACAACGTCCGCCGCTCATTCCTATGGCGTCTTTGGCAGCACAACATAAAAGACGGCAAGTCAGGCGGATATTTCTTTTTCATCCCTTACGGAGATTGACTCTAGTCAGGCGCGTCTCACGTCTCACGTCTCACGTCTCACTTTTTTATTTCTCCGTTTAGGGTGACATTGCCTGTTCCTATGCTATGTTATATATTGTTATTTTATTATCCCGCTGCAAAACAAGTCAAACATAACACCAAAAGGAACTGAAAATGAACCTAGGCAAAGGAATCATAGTCGCCGCTCTCGTGTCGCTGACTGCATTTGCGGCACTTATCAACGATGCAGACAGCGTTAGACTGTCCAAAGACGGTATCACAGTCTCTCAAGGGGATGATGTCTTGTTGATGTCGGACGATTTTGCAAAGCCGTCCGACAAATGGATTCTTCCACACAAGATATTCGAGGACTTCACGTGGATTCACCATGACCAGACGGCAGGCATCCCCACTCTCCGCATCGAACGCAATCCAAAGCGTGTTCCACCAGAAAAACGCCTGTTCGACACAGCATGGCAGTTGACCACAGTCCCCATTGCCCTCCCTGCAAACACCATCCGCATCAACCTTTCTACCAAAGTTTTCAGCAACAATCCCGAAATGGTCAATGCAGCTGGTCACGGCAACGGCTACAAGAATTCCGTGGCATGGTTCAAGGACAATGGCAAGACGGCTTTGAAGGAGGACGGCTTCTTCTTCAATGTCGCCGAATCTTTTCCCGCAGAGACATTCCTTGAGTTCGACGTTCCGAAAGGCGCAGACACCGTCCAAATCTTCTTGGGCGCTGACACGCCTGACTTGCTGCCGAAGGAATTCGTCGCCATGGCGGGTCTGAAACTGGCGGCCATACAGCAGAACAGCCGATTCAAGCACAATGCCTCCTTCACCACTAACGCCTGCCGCATCGACGGCCCCGTGACCTGGAAGGCGACCGTGCCCGATGGAACATCACTTTCGCTTCAGGCATCTGTCGCCTCTGAGGTCAATTCCTTGCCTGGAACATGGTCGGACTACAAAACTATCAGCCAAGGGCAATCCCCTGCGGAACTTGCGCCAAACGCAAAATGGGTCAAATTCAAAATTTTGATGACCGCGACCGATTCCGCGGCCCCAACACTGCAAGCCATTCAAGTCGGTAACAGACGTCTGGCAGACTGGAGCAAAGACACGGACACAATCCCACCGCGCACCTCTCGCGTCAGCCAGTCGCCGACTGAAGACACGAAGCAGCCATATATCTTCAGCGTGTTCGATGAGAATCCCGTCCAGTGGAACAATTTTACAATCAAGGTTGACGATGCCGAGATGCCATTCACGAGGCAGGATGACGTCGTCACCATCCCCGCGCCTGCAGAAGGCTGGAAGCCTGGTGTCCATATCGTCTCCTTTACTCTCGCGGATATCCTTGGGAACAGCATCACCGAAGACCTGGCATTCTATATCGGCAAAATACGAACGACCAACATTGTCACCATGCGCGACGACGGCATGGCACTCATCGACGGCAAGCCCTTCTTCCCAATCGGCATGGCCTGCGCCGTCAAATGCGACCACAATGACAACGATTTCGACAAACTCTTCGCGATGTTTGAGGAGGCTGGCATGAACTTCGCACGCCACTTCAGCGGCTTCTCGCTCCGCTCAGGCATCGCCATGGAATATATCAACGCCGCAGAAAAGCACGGCGTCAAACTCTACATCGCTGGCGGACGCGGTGCCAACGACTGCAACATCAAGTCGCTCGCCGAAAACATCGCCTTCCAGATGCACCTGCCGAACGTCGCATGGGACACAGGCGACGACACGGCGAACCACATCAAGCCTGAACAGATGCGCCAGCGCTACAACGCCATCAAGGCCGTCGATCCCTACCGTATCACCACACAGGCCGACCCGCTCGGACCGTTCTCAAACACGCGCTATCGCCCATACGCTCTCTACAGCGACAACTTCTCCCCCGAAATCTATCCTGTCCACAATGACTCAGAACAGGACAAGAACCAAATCGTCCCGACGGTCATCTCCACGATGAAGGCCATTCACAAAGACGTCCAAGCGGTCAACGCCCCAACGCGCAGTTGCTGGCCATTAATTCAGTATTTCTACAACTGCGGCAACTGGAAGCGCCTCCAGACGTTTGAGGAACTGCGTTGCATGACCTATCAGGCCATTATCCATGGGGCACAAGGCATCATCTGGTACCGCTATGCAGGCTACAATGAAAATCTGAAGACTGGCTTTACCCCTGAACAGTGGAACGTTGTTGTAAGGACATCCAAAGAACTTCGCAAGCTCTACGATGTCCTCTGCCAGCGTGCTGCAGCCGTCCAACCCGCAGAGCCTGAAATTCTTGAGGGGCCACAAACCGATGTCTGGGGCAACCATTCCATCAGCGTGCTGCTCAAGGAAGGCGACGCAACATCACGCATCCTCTTTGCCGCATCGTCCGTCCGCAAGCCCGTCAAGGCGCGTATCACGATTCCTAGCGGTGCCACGTCAGTTGTCGATTTCTTCGATGGCCACGCCTGCACGCCCGATGCAAACGGCGTCATCGAAGACACGTTCAACCCACTTGGCGTCCATGTCTATGTAGTGAAATAACTCTCTGTGAGGAAAAAACTTATGGTCAAACACATCATTCTTTGGAAATTGAAAGACGGCCTGGCGGATCCAGCTGCCGTCAAAGCTGGCATCAAAAGTGGTCTTGAAGGGCTGAAGGGCGTCGTGCCAGGCCTGGTGGCCATCCAAGTCCGCACCACTGGGCTCGCAAGTTCAAATGCCGATGTGATGCTGGATTCCACGTTCACGGACGAAGCCGCTCTCAAGGGCTATGCCGTTCATCCCGCGCATGTAAACGTGGCTGATACCAAGGTCCGTCCATTTGTCCAGACACGCCTCTGTCTGGATTTCGGGGAGGAATAGTCTTTTCCATCCAGTGCCCCGCGCGCCAGCGCGGGGGAGTTTACTTCCAGTGCCCCGCGCCCGCGCGCGGGAGTTTTTTTCAGTGCCCCGCGCGCTAGCGCGGGGAATAAGGTAAATACCATGAAGCAATATAAAGTAGGTCTCATCGGTTTTGGGTTCATCGGCAAAGTCCATGCGTACGGCCATACGAACATCCCGTTGTTCTATGACCAGGCGGAGTTTGGCAGCCGTATCGTCA
>JAGCTA010000339.1 GCA_017963875.1 Victivallales bacterium
AGAACTTGTAGCCTTTGGAGAAGAAATTGGCAAGCGAGACGGGATTGCAGACATGCGTGTCGGCGTCGGAGAAGCGGTAGCCGTCATACCACTTGAGAAGCGTCTGCATCATTTCTTCCTCCGAGACGCCGTTCGCCTCCGCCGCCAGCGGAATGCGGTCGGCGAAGTATTCGCGGATTTCCGCTTCAGAGAAACCGAGCATCTCCGCGTAGTCAGGCTCCAGCGTGATATCCGTCAGGTTGTTCAATTCGGAGAAAAGCGAGACATGCGCGAACTTGCTGACGCCAGTGATGAACGCGAAGCGCACGATGTCCTCGTATGTCTTGATGACGCTGTAGAAGCCCTTGAGAACAGTTAGGATACTTGACACTTCGGGGTTATCGATGTTGCCGAGGATAGGCTTGTCATATTCGTCCACAAGTATCACGACCTGCCCTGTTTTTGACAATACCGCAACATCAGAGATGAGATTCTCGAACCTGACGGAAGCGCCTTCCTCCCTGAGCATAAGCCTCAGGCTCTCGGCCTCTTTTGCAAGCAGGTGGTTGAGATACGCCTCCAGTTTCTCTGCGGTCTTGACATTGCAGGCTCCAAAGTCCAGATGGATGATTGGATACTCCTGCCAGTCGTAGTCCTTCGTGTCGATGGCGAGCCCCTTGAAGAGTTCGCGCCTGCCTTGGAAAAGAGTCTTCAGCGTCGAGATGAACAGCGACTTTCCAAAACGCCGCGGACGAGCAAGAAAGAACTCCGTATCGCCAGAATCCAACAGACGCCATACATACTCCGTCTTGTCGATGTAGAGCCTGTCATTGGCGATGAGTTTTTCAAAACTTGCCGTATTGAGATTGATTTTCTTCATGCTTCCCCCGCATGGCGATGGATATTCGCGTGCCTGATTCTTCTTTCAATATACGGCAGATTTGCTTTTAGTCAATTTGGACCGACGGTTTTCGGCAGTCTTTCACGACAATTACCTGCCGAGGTCAGAGGCTGGAACATGCTCCGACAAGTATTCAGTAAATGGGGCATTCAAATCGCCTTTCCCAGATACAAAAAGGCACAGCAAGAGGCAGTGAAGACTTTCCCGACAGAGGCGATATCAAAACGTGACTGCGGTGTCACTTTATATCTCGGCTGGATGCAGTACCTGCAAGCCGAAGGCGAAAGGACCGTTGTTCAAGTGTACCGCTAACATTTCCTTTCAAAGGCCAGTATCCCCATGGGAGGAACTTTTACTGGAATTGCAACGGCATCCCATGCGGAAAGACGCTGCTCACGGATTTTAAGAGGCGTTTTCTGCGACGTGCTGATGACATGCAACGACTGGTCTGGAAGACCGGGAAAAGCGACCTCTGGATTCAAATAGGCATTCTCTTTGGAAAGAATCAGGATTCTTTCTATACTGTCGGCACCATATTGGCTGAAGAACTGCATTCCTTCCGTTTCGTTCCGCAAAGGCAGAGCCCCCAATTTCTCCCTGAGACAATCCGCCGCAGCCTGCCAGAATGAGTCAGGAATCTCAAGATGAGGATACCAGTCCCGATAGAGTCGGAAGACTTTCGCATCGTCAAAGGGAGGAAGTTCTCCCTGCTGCGGCAGTTCCGTGATACCGCTTTTCTGCCTTTCCCAGTGCAGGAAAGCACATTCCCAGGAAAACTCTTTCCATGGATGCCACGCAAGAATCTCTGTATCTTCAGGAAGCAGGAAGCGGAGATTCCGTCCCGTCAGCATCAGAGGTAGCGAAGAGGCTAGAACGGCTTTCTGCTGATCCGGTGTCAGAAGATGATAATTCGGAATGATGACAGGCTGGCGGCAGAGAGGGAGTTCTTCAAGTGTGCCAATGGCGGAAATGTCAATGGAACGGGCATTCTTTAGAACCGTAATCTGGGCAGATGGAGACCATGTTCCGTATTGATGGTGTTCCTGCTGGAGTCGGTCGAAGATTCCCGAATCCATCAGCCAGACCATTTCTCCCGCCTGTGCAGTGTCAAATTCCAAGGCTTGACGCCCAAATCTTCGGAACAATGCCCATTCCTGCGGTTCTACGCAGTCACCGAGACAAGCGAAAAGCCCCACGGCAAGGTCTTTCGGCTTCCCATTTTTGAGAAGACGTTGGCTACCTAACAGCATCATGTCCCGTTCCAACATGGCAGGAGCGTGGTAGAGGACATCGAAACTTTCCACTACATCACGGAAAGCAGGCATCAGCAGAACTTTGGTATGGGGCATCATCGCGGCCATCTCAGAAGCAATGGCGCAGAATTCATGCAGGACGGGCCGTTCATTCCAGATTAGCCTGGCAGACGTGGTGCAGGCCTCCGCAATCAGATAATCCACACCGAGTCGATCCAGAAAACGATAGTCGACGTTCATATACTGCAGGGCCCCGAATACCGATTTCGCGTTGGGGGAATTGACAAGAAGAAGTTTGCCTAGACCGTGAACTGTCTGCACTGCCTGAATCCAGAATGCTTCCCATTCCTTACGGAGAAAAGCGTTCCATGACTCCCAACGGTTTTTCATGAGCCAGACCAGTTTTTCTCTCCGAAGCCTATCGCCTGATTCTTCGTCCAGCAGAGTAATGTCCTCTTTCAGAAACTCGGGAAGGTTTTCTTCCTTTTTCACAAACTGTTGGATGACACAGTCTGTGGGGAAAAGGATGCTGGACCACGGAGCGGCAATGTCATCTGCCGCATGCCAGCCATCAAAACCATAATCGAAAATAGTCTCTTTCAGTTTTCCGAAAAAGACATCCCGTGTCAGTCTGCCGTCTTTCAGGCTTCCCAAAAGGTCCAGCCGCTTTTCCCTGGAAAACTCTCCGATAAATTCCTGGTGAAAATAATTCTTCAAGTACTTTTGAAAGACATTGAACACAACTTTGACGCCATATTGATGCAGTTCCTTTACCAGATCCCGAATCTGGACGTTAGTCCATGCCTGCCGTTGACGTTTCCCGTTGGTACTGTGACCATGTCGGGAACAGAGTTGCGGAGACAGAGTCTTCTCTGCGATTTCAGGAGAAACATGCTGAAAGACAAAGTCGATGCCTGTCAGAAAAGAAATCCCCGTCGGAGTCTCCCCCACGGAAGTCAAATACTCTTTTACGCCGAAATCCGACTGGGTATTGTCGAATGCCAGCAGTTCCGTCCAAATCCATAGTTCCTTCATTGAGACACCTCGCGGAAATCAACTCCAATGTTTTTCTTCGGCTATTCCAGAACATACACGTGGACGCCGAACGGCCCGAACGTGTCCTGAAATTCACCGTTGTTCATGGGAAGCGTGCGCTTCTCGAAGTACTCGACCGCTTTGGAGGCGCCTGGAACAGTGAATTTGAAAGTCGCGTCATTATAGGCCGAATTGCAGGTCAGCAGGTACTTTTTGCCATTCCATTCCTTAAGCAGCGTATTGGCGGCATCAAAGCCCAGCGCATCCTTTTCGGAACCGCTGACGACCACTGCCTTCTGTACCTGCGGAATAGGCTCCGTACAGTACATGTCATATAACGAGCGGAACTCTAGAATCACGCTCTTCAGCGTATTCCATTGCTCGTCAGAGAAACCTCTGCGGAAGTTTTCCGTGTTCGGATAACCTGAATAACGGTACCAATAGACGCCATGAGAACCATGGATGACCGCCAGATAGCTCATGGCGCGGAGTTCGTCGTGTGTCGGGAGACGGTTCCAGACATTCCCCTTGGGATCGTAGTGGAAATACTGCACGAGTGGCCAGATGGGGCTGCGTCCTTTCCCTGTTAGCGCCCTATCCTGGTGAATCTGCTTCATGTCTCTGATGACCGTCGGAATGGCCCGTGCCGTGATTTCAGGCGTCTCTGTTCCTGCTTTGCAGCATCCGACGGGGTACAGTTCAGGCTTGAAAATGTCCGATGCCGCCGTGACGCTTGTGTATCGGCTAATGGTCATCAGGTCGCCGCGGCTTTTGTCCTGGTCAAAGAAGTCCGCCTGGACTGTCAGGCGGCTGTTGTCCACCGCTTTGATGGCCCGATTGACTTCAATCAGTTCATCCGCAGTGATATGGGAGAGTGTATCGTCACCGATTTCCCAGCAGAGTACACTGTCCAAATCCATCTGACGGAGGATTCCCTTGACGATTTCCTTAACGTCGGTGCAGTTTTTCGCGCGTGTCGGCGACCAGGCAATGAAGATCTTGTGCTTTTTCGCAGCATCGAGATATTTCGCCGCATCAGGGAAGTCGATCATGAAACCGCTGCCGTTTCGCGCGAAGTTGATGCCAGCCTCCTTTGCCTCGGCGAATGCGCCGTCATGCGTGAAGCCGCTTCGTCCTACAGAGCGCAGGCAGGATAGGCCGAGAAGGAAAAAGGGCTTGCCGTCAAGCGTCGCCATGCCGTCGGAGGCGCGTATGCCCATGACGTTCTTTGTCCGAGGTTTGCTGATGGAGAACGCAACGAAATGCTTCTTTTCATCAGAATCGCCTGCGTTTCTGACGAACGTGATGAAATGTGCTCCAGGAGCAAACCCTCCATCGGGAAGATAGGACAGGACGTCATTGTTCCACTGAACGTCATTGGTGATGTCCTTGTCGTCATACAATAGGGTTACCTTGGCATTTTTGGAGAAAGCCCTGAAGAAATCCACTTGGATCTTCACGGGGTCATTGGCATTTTCAGTCGGTGACTTGCTAAGGAGAACTGGTTTTATGGAAAGCCCTCCCAGCGTCTCTTCGGCAGCGATGTCCGCCTTGCTTCCGACGAGTACGCGAAAGCCAGAAATGATTGCCATTTCGCCTTTTTCGAAATCAGGATAGTCAAAGCCGAAATTCACCTCCATTGTTTTGGCCTTTGCAGGAATCTTTCCTCTCCACGAATACCAGCCAGGTGCATCTAGTGGGAAGCGGAAATCTGGCGAATAGGTGAATAGCCCCATGAGGTTTTCCTCTTCATCGAACCATTTGATGCATTTATGGTAACTGGAGTTGTATCCGCGTGATTTTATTAACTCACTCTTGTTTGTGCCGATCTTAAGTGAAAACTCAAAATACTCGGCGTCCGCAGGAAGTTGTTTTCTGACGGTTTTGAGTTCAAACGCCGTATCAAATTTTCGCCCGGGGATTGGCTCCTGCTTCTCATTTCGGGAAAGCACCATGCCGTTGTCCGTATATGTGATTGCTGAAAACGGAAGGAAAATGCTCGGTGTCTGCCATTGTGAAGGGTCATGCTTTTTCAGTTCATCCTGAAAGAGAATCTGAAACGCCATTGCCACTCCACCAACCAGTTGAACCATCATGAAAATCCATCGCTTCATCCGTCAGTCTCCTTTTGTATTTAGTGTTTTTTAAACAGTAGCAGTTGCGATTAAAGCATAATATGCAATCTGATTCACATCCATCACATAACTGAACGGCAGACTTGAAAAAACAGCGGTTTCATGACATCTTAATGGAAGCCTAGCAAGCAACCACAAGAGAAGTCTGCCAAGAATCTGCAGAAACTTACTATGACCATTCTTGTCCAGATTGCAAGCCGAATACCTGAAAGAATTGTAGATTAGAATTGACATATCTTTTTTCGTGCAATATAATACTGTAGAATCTAAAATTATACTTTGCAACAGAAAGGAATTTCATGTCAAATATACCGTTTGCCATAAGAGGCTTTAATCTGTGTGAAAGTCTGCTGCGCCATTCACCAGAGCAACTCAGGAATTTTATACGCAGGATGAAGACTCTTAAAATGAATACGGTCATTATTCATTATGATTATGGCTGGAATCGTTATAAGGAAATTATCATGGATGAATGCCGTAAGAATGGAATTAACCCTGTTCTGATGACATTTGGTCCCCGCACTTTCTTTTCTTATTCAGACTGGAAAAATCAGTGGTTTGCCAAAGATTCGGGCGGCAATCCTTGGACTCCAGAACTTGTCTGCGAAACCCAGCCATGCACTTTTGAACCAGAAGGTCTGGAGGCTTTCCGATACGGTGCAAGACAATGGCTTAAAGGTCTGCCCGAAGAGATCAAACACGTTCACATGCGTTCAGGTGATGGCATAAAATACTGTCAATGTGAAAGATGCCGTTTACTCCCTGATCATGAAAAATGGCAACCGTTCATTGATATTTTTGTTGATGCTGTTCGGGAGGTGCGTCCTGACCTGGAATTCGAAACCGATCTGTATGTCAAAAGATACAATATTCCGAAAAAGAAGACGGCTTTTCAGAAAATGACCAACATCATGTTTGATGATTTCAACAGACATTATGCATATCCTTTAGACAGTGTCAACGATTTGGACTTTCCTCAAGGTGTTCGTATTGCCGCAACGGAAAAAAATCCGGATGCGTCTACTACGAATGCCTATTTGCTGAAGAGACTTTCCGAATGGACCCAAACTTTTCCAGGCAAGGTATATATTCATGAAAATGTGATGGCGCAGGGCCTTTTTACCACATTTGTGCATAATCCGTCTGTTTATCTCAAGGACCTGGATATATACAGAAAACTCGGTGTACAAGGCGTCTGTTATGAAGCATACGAACCTGGATACCCCGTTTTTTCTTCTATGTTTTCACTGCTTGCGCGTGCGTTGAACGGGGAAACTTTTGAATATGAACCTGATGAAATGGAAAAATTAATGACGGCACCACATCCCAAAACCTATTTCTATCATGATCCTGATTTCCCGCTTGAAAAATATATCAGGGATCCGATTCGGCTAAAGCAGACTGAGATGTACCGTTATATTGAAATGATCCGAAAAACAGGAGGGAAAGCTTCTTATCGTTATTCAGCGGAATTTTACAGAGAATTCATGAATTTTTACTTTGAACATGAAGACCGTTTCGATACTTTGATGGCAGGATACCAGCTTGCATACACGGGCAGAAAATTAAAGCATCTGGATTTCAAAGGTCTTTCTGATGATGCCAATGATTTTTTATCATACTCAAAACTGTGGGATTATATGGAGACGATTCCGCTGACAGAAGATCCCCGACAGAAATGCAAGAATATCATTCTGGAACTTATGGAAAAGGCATTCACAATTAAATAAAGTTTATGGGCAATATGATCAAAGACATCAATCTTGCCGTTGAACTGGCCATAGATTGTGATCATCCAGAAAAGCGAGGAGAAATCGATGTTAAGAATCGGATGTTCTGAAAAGATTCTAGAAGTTCCTCTGTTTACTGAACTCTGCGGCTACGGTCCGTTTCAGGGCCGCCGTAATTTAGGGGTGCACGATCCGCTTTACTGCCGGGCCGTATTTTTCGACGATGGAAAAAAACGCGCCATGGTCATATCCTCCGACCTGTGTAAGATGGATCAATTGTATTGCGCCGAAATGCGGGCAGCAATCTCACAGGAACACCATATCGAACCAGAATGCATTGCCTTTACGGCGACCCATACGCACAGCGGTCCTGCGCTCGGCGTCTCCTGCGGTATCGGATTCGGAGAACCTGATTCGCGTTTCCAGGAGATATGGAAGAAAACAGTCCTGAAGACTGCGGCCGAAGCGCTTCGAGATGCGGAGGAAATCTCCTTTGCGGAAGCGGGTCGTGCGCCGTTGACTAGGAAACTGGGAAAAAACCGCGTGGAACCAGAGAAAAACGCTGTGGATGAGTCCATCCGCTGGATCAGGTTTCTGCGTCCGGACGGCTCCTGCAAATTACTGCTGCACAGCCATGGCATCCACGGCATTGCGATGAACCTGCCATTCCATAAATTGGTGTCCGCCGACTGGATGGGGGCGGTCAACCGAAAGATCAAGGAGCGCAGACTTGCTTCCATGCCGCTGTTTTTCCTCGGTCCCTGCGGCGATGTCAACACTTATACCAGCTGCTATGAATTGAAAAACGACACGGCAGCGGATGTGATCGCCGACCAATACCTTGCCGACCTGAAAAAAAGTCTGGACGCAGGCGGAGAAAAAATCACCGATCTCAGCATCCACGGTATGCTCAAGACCTGCGAAATGCCCGTGGTGGAACAATCCGCCGAAAGCCTGCGCAAAGATGCCGAGGTTTTCCAGCCGATCAGCGTCCAGCATTCTTTTCGGCTCATTGAGATGGCAACCGCTCTGGAACA
>JAGCTA010000045.1 GCA_017963875.1 Victivallales bacterium
CCCAGGTTGAGCGAAGCGAAACCTGGGGGACGCAATCCTCTACAGGATAACGACCTCTAGAGGCCGAACCTACCATCTTGGGGAATAGAGCGTAATTGAAAAAACTGATGTCATCCAATAGCAGCAAAAGAATTTCCCTTGAGACGTCAGGATCTTTTCTGTCAGAGCATCCCTTATGCGTACTAATAGGGGCCATGGTATTTTTCATGGTCTTTTTTGCCATTGTCGCCCACGCAGAACTGATTTGGTATGATGACGCCTTCAGCATGGTATCGTCTCAATATTCATGCATTGAACTATGGGATATTTCCAAGTATGATGTCCATCCGCCAACATATTATTACATATTAAAAACTTGGCAGTGTTTCTTTGGCGACAGCATCCAGGCGGCAAAAATGATGTCTCTTTGCGTGACGCTTTTGACCGCCGTCGTCATGTATGGGATTGGCAAGGAGATTGAAGGCAGGAGTTTTGGTGTTTGTTCTGCAATCGCCTTTTTGGCTTTTCCAGGGGTATGCTATAACGCGGTTGAGATACGGATGTATACACTGACTGGGTGTATGGTCGCCGTCGCTGCATTCTTTCTTGTTCGCATTGTCAAGTATCCACCATCATTTATCGATTATTTCCTGTTTTCATTATCTCTATTCGGCTGCACGGCTCTCTTGAATGCGGCGGCAGTGTATACCGCAACACTGTGTAGTGTTCTTTTGCTTATTTTGCTCATCAGAAAGGATCTCAGAAAACTGGTATATGGTCTCGTGTCCACCATGGCAACGGGCATGTTTTTATTGCCGCTTTTTCTCTTTCTTGTGCTTGACCAGTGCAAGTTAGTCAAAAATGATTTTTGGACGGCAAAATTCTCGATAGGGGACGTATTCTATGTTTTCATCACACCATATATGGGTAGGGGATGTTTGCGTGAACTCAGTTTTGTCTGTTTTTTCCTGCTGTGGGCGATATCGCTGACAGGCGTATTTTTCATTTTCAAGGGAAACAATTTACAAAGAAAAAAGACGATTATGCTTTCCATGACATGCGTTGCCATGCCAATGTTTTTGGGATGCGTGGCGTCACTTTGCCTTGACCGACTCGTGTTTATCGGTCGTGCGTTTTATCCAGCCGTCGTTTTTCTTGTGGTTTTGCACATATCGGCATTGCGTGCCATCCCCGTGAAAAGCCTTCGATGGGCAGGGAATGGACTTCTTGTTGTGATGTTTCTTCACCAGATTGGAAGTTATGTGTTCGATATGAGAAACGGGGATGAGCCGAAAATGCGAAATGAAATGTTGGTTTCCTATAAGGATGTCCCGTTGAGATGCTTTTGGGTATCATTGGGTATTAAACTGTCCTGTCTTTTTCCACAGCACACCATATATGTCGATAAAGAATATGATTCGAAGCAGGGTTTTCTTCCTTTCAGCCGCAACATGCGTACGCAGTCTCTGTCCGAAATCAAAGAATCTAGGTTTCTTTTTATGGAGTGTGGAGAGATTTCAGATGATCTGAAGTCCTATCTATCCAGACATGGTTTCATAGCGAAGTTACTTCATTCGTGGAACAGCGAATACTCTAAAGAGCGGTATAACTTGTTTGAGGCAACCCGAACTGAAACAAAGACAAATGGAGCAAACGATGAATGATTGCATATTGGACAATGGAATAATACGCGTGGCAGTACCAGAAGACGCTTCGCGGCTGACGGTTTCCTCAAAGAAAACTGGTTTTGGTTACACTGCAAGCGACTATGTGTCATTTACATACGGAAACTTCTATGTTTTCGATTTAGTGAAGCACGCAGTCGGAAGCGCCGTGATGTCAGGCGACAGCATTCACATTACCTTTGAAAGGATGGATTACTGGGCGCGTTTCCCTGAAAACGGTTTCAAGAAGCCCAAGAACGGTCCAGACCTGCGGTTTTGTTTTTCAATTCGTCTTCAGGATGATGAAGTGGCGTTTTCAATCGATGAAATAACAGGTCTTGATGATGAGACGCTGTCTGTTTCCTTCCCTAACAGGCCGTTGCGATGGAATCAAGCCGACCATGCGACACTGGTTGTCGGCAGCCGAGGCTGCGGTGCATTGGTGCCGTTTCCAGGGCAGCCGTCGTTCAGAACGACAAACCGCACGGAGATTCTTCCACTCTATGGCATCTACGGTAATGACGGCGGCATGGCCGTCCGATATGGCGACCGCTTTGACCAGTGGACGACGGTTTCAATTACACAGGACGCGTGTTTCATTGATACTGCGTATGATTTCATCAGGGGAATCGCCGAATACCGTCGCACGTTATACATGTCATTTCTCGCGGCAGGCGAGGGATATGTGACGATTGCCAAGAACTATCGCCGCCATGTCGAAAAGGAGGGCAGGCTGTTCAAGTTGAAGGACAAGATAGCGGATAATCCAGAGGTAGGGAAGTTGCCAGGCAGCGTCATCTGGAAGCATAATGTCTATTGGACGCAGAAGCCGCCAGCAGGCGTGGAACATGACTACAGCCTATACGTTCTTGACAAGGCGGCGGGGGATGACGATGGCAAGCCGAACAACTGGACGGCGCGGGAGGTCTTTGACACGGCTCATGCGGCTGGCTTCGATAGGGTCTGCATTCTCAATACAGGCTGGAACCGCTACGGCTTTGATTCAGGCTATCCGACCCGTTTCCCTGTCAATCCTGAACGAGGTACGGCAGATGACTTCAAAAATTGCGCGGATTATGGTCGCTCGCTTTCTGAAGATTACATCCTTTCCGTCCATGACAACTACCGTGATTGCTATCGCAACTCGCCAGAATTCAATTTTGATGAAATGATCCAGACCGTTGACGGCGCACCATTGCGTGGCGGAATCTGGCATGGCGGCCGTTGCTATCTGATGTGCACGAAGAACGGCGTAAAATACGCAAAACGCGACTTGCCTCGAATTGCCGAACTGACGGGGCGGGGCTGCATTTACATCGATGTTCTCGGCTGTACGACGTTCCAGCCATGCTTCCATCCCAACCACCCAGGCTCAGCACGAGACGATGCCTTTGGGCGCATGGAGATTCTACGCGAGGCAAAACGGTGCTTTGGTGCCGTAGCGACGGAATGCAACCCTGCCGACTACTGTCTGGACTGCGTTGATTTGGGGGCCTATGTACAGTTGACGACTTGGCGGACTGCCCTGCATTCTATATCAATACCGCTTTGGCAGTTGATTTACCATGACTGTGTCTTGAATTTCGCCGCAGTCGGCCATTCGGGGATGATGGGCGCTGAGTTCCGTGCTACTCAAGCGCTCTATACACTTCTTCCGACAAAGTTTGACAACCATAACCTTCGAATTTCCAATGAACTGCGGAATACATGCCTTGAGGAGATGGTTTCTCACGAGTTTCTGGATGGCAACTGCCAGCGGACAGTGTTTTCAGACGGTATGGTGATTACTGCGAATCTCGTCACTGGCGAGTGGAAGGCCATGCGGCAATAAATCGAACTAAGGGAACCACGAACATGCAAAATTTAGATTTGAACGGTCTTTGGAACTTTTCTTTTCATCCAAGAAAATCTCTTGAGGAAGTGAATCCATCGGAGCCAATGAGCGATTGGATATGCGTGCCTGGATGCTTTGATGCCATGCCGCCATGCTATTGTCAGCGTGGATGCGCCGTATATTCCCGTACGTTCACTTTGCAGGAAGACTGGAGGAAAGGCTGGCTTAGGATTGACGGCATGGGATTGCGCGGCAGGTTCTTTCTTGATGATCGTTTGCTTGGAAACTGTAGTCTTCCGTATTCGGCCTTTGAACTCGAATGCGGTTCGTTGAACGCTGGAGTCCATCGCCTTACTGCTCTGATAGACAACAACTTCGATTCCGAGAAGATGAAGTTGTTTCTGCCTTACTATGATTTCTACGCATTCGGTGGATTATATCATGGCGTGTCGTTGCGCCTGAGCAAGGAAGAGAATCCTCTTGACAGAATCTTTGTCAGGACAGTGGATTATCGCACCAGAAAACTGAATTTGGAATTTGTCTTCAAAAAAAACGTGCCAGAAAAGTTCACGGTGCTTCTTTCAATCAACCATGAACAAGAAAAATCATACATAGTCGATCATGGAGAGTTGACGATTGAAAGACCAGATCTGGCGCTTTGGGCACCCGAATCTCCTGCTCTTCATACATTGGCTGCACGGATTGGTCAGGATACCATGACGGAAAACTTCGGCATTCGAGAGATTCGCACGGAGAATGCACGTATTCTGCTGAATGGGAAGCCAATTTACCTGAAAGGGTTCAATCGGCATGAATCGGCACCAATCAGCGGGGCAGCCACGACACTCCAGGAGATGCTCATTGATCTGCAGCATCTCAAGTCGTTGCATGTCAACTTTATCCGTGGATGTCACTATCCGCAGTCACAGACATTTTTGCATCTTTGCGACCAAATGGGGTTTCTTGTTTGGGAAGAGAGTCTCGGCTGGGGGAATTCTCCTTCGCAGAAGTCAGACCAGACCTTTGTGGCACAGCAGATTGAGCAGACTCGTCTGATGGTGAGAAACAGTTTTAACCACCCAAGCGTTATCATTTTCGCCTTCTTGAATGAAAACGATTCCAGAAGCGATGCCGCCGTTGACCTCTGCCGCAAACTGGCGGATACGATTCGTGATGAAAAATCAGGTCGCCTTGTCACCTTCGCCAATAGCCATAACTTTGAAGACCGTGTCTTGGAAACCATGGACATTTTGACCTTCAACACCTATCCAGGCTGGATTCAGGCGGACATCGCAGAGGATCCGCTGGCGGAAATTGCCCCGCATCTGGAAAAACTTGTCCAGCATTTGCGGAAACTTCATGGCAAGGAGAAGCCGATTCTTGTCTCAGAGATGGGCTGCTGTGGAATCTATGGCCAGCATGACGAAGCAGGCGCGCAATGGACGGAGGAATTCCAGGCGGGGTATCTGGCCAAGGTTATCGACACCGTTACCGCGTCACCAGACATTTCAGGCATAACGTTGTGGCAGATGAATGATGCCAAAAGTTATCATCGTGCTGGTGCAAATATCCGATGCAAGCCAATGGCCCAGAATCTGGCTGGTGTCTATGACCAATATCGCAGGGCAAAACTTGCCGCGCAGATTGTTCGTGAGAAATTCGGTCAAATCGACAATGATGCGGAAAGGCAGGATAGGGCCTCTTCATGAATCCTTTTTACGGATCTGCCCAGGTGACAGGCCGATTGCCTTGCGGAATTGCTGACCAAAATAACTTACGTTGCAGAATCCGCATTGGTCAGCGATTTGCTTGACGGGCAGGGTGGTTTCCTCAAGCATCTGCTTGGCGCGTTTCATGCGCATATCAAGCAGATAGTCGATGGGGGCCATGCCTGTCGCCGTCTTGAAATAGCGGTAGAACGTCTTGGGTGTCATGTGCGTATGGCGCGCGAGGTCTTCGCATGTGATTCGTGTCGCAATCTGCTGGTTCATATACTGCAATACGTTTGCAAGGGCAAACAAATGATCGTTCTGGACGTCAATCATAGACGTATAGTATCGACACAGGAGGATAAGGAAACGCTTGAGTAGCAGGTTGAGCATGCTTTTGAAATGAAGTCCCTGTGTTTTCAACTCATGCTCCATTTGCTCCATGATTTCGGCCAGCGCCTCGACTTGTTCGACACTCAATTGCACATGCTTCTGGAAACGGTCGTTGCTTCGGAAGCGTGGTTCCAACTCAAAGAAGACGCGCAAGGCAGGCTCCTGGGCCAGTTCCAGATGCTGATTCAGCACAGAACTGTCTTTCAGAAGGAGGTTATAGACAACAAGGTTTTCCTGAAATGTATATGAATGGGAGTGGTCGGGGCAGAGGAGGAACAAATCGCCGCTTTTGATTGAGAATTTCTCGCGTGATGAACAGTATGTTCCCGTCCCCGAGACGACAAGGGCGATTTCAAGATACGTGTGGGAGTGCATTGGAGTTAGTGTCTTTTTGTCCCGCACATTGAAAACGGCAATCGGACAGTCGGGGACAGGGGACAATTCTTCCCAATAGAATCTTTCACTTGGTATATTAGTACGTTGCGTACTCATCTGATAATCTGATATAGAGTTCTCTCAATAACGAGACTCAATATAATATTGTTTTCTAAATCCGCAAAGTATTGAGACTTTCAAGACGGGAATTGTTCAATAGCGAGTAATTTTCTTTTTTTGTCCATATAATGATATATTTGTCTCAAAAATGTTATTGAAAAGGACAAAATAAACAGTAAAATTATAGTAACATCCAGTGGATGTCTGTTGTCATCGCATTTTCAATTCACTAGAAGTGGAAGCCATAACCAAATTGGATGATATAAATTTATAACTGTCTAAATGGGAGTCAATTGGATGAAATGTCACAAGAGTCTCTTTCTGATATTGACATGCGTTTTGTTGTTAGTGTCCTCTGGAGCGCTTTCCCGCCGCGTTCCAAATGAACAAAAGAAAATCATCCATTTTGGATTTGTGTCGCCTTCGACTCCCGAAAAAATAGTCGAAGGTGCTTTGAAGAATTTGGATGCGACTTGTCCAGTTGACGGCATTGGGATTAATCCAGTCATCAAACTCAAGCGTGGCGACAAGACCATCGTCTATCAGCCGTTAAGCCAAGTTGGATCGCCTTATCTGCTTGTCAAAGAGGATCTTGCGGAACTGATTCCAATGTTTCGGAAATTTCAGGAGACACGTCTGAAACATAATTACTTTATCCTCAACTCTTCCCCCTTTAATGGTGACTGGTTTGACGATGAGGCTTGGTCAAGGACGCTCAACAACTTCAGCATGCTTGCCTGGGCTGCGAAGGAATCGGGCTTTGAGGGCATCTGTCTGGATATCGAACCGTATGCGCTGACCAAACTGCCATTCATGTACCGTCCATATTTGGGGCATTCCTTTACGGAAACATGCGCGCAAGTCCGCCGTCGCGCGAAGGAATGGATTGAGGAACTCAATCGTCAATTCCCCAATCTGACACTGTTCACGTTCTATTGGGCATCGCAGTGCAATTCTGCATACAAGGAGGCTCATCCAGAAATTCTTGAGAATTCCAAGACAGGGCTGATGGTTGCCTTTTTCAACGGTGTCTATGACGGTGCGCCAGACACGATGAAAATCATTGATGGAAACGAGGGGCCAGGCTATCATGCAGCCGCAGAAGAGGATTATGCGAAAATCATGGGGCGGTTCAATCGCTTCGCAGATTCGTGGATTGATTCGGCCAATCGAGAGAAATTCTGGAGAATAACTTCCATGGGCATTTCCTTTTACTTAGATAGTTATGTCAAAAAGGACAAGCCGAGCCGATACAATCTCTATGAAAAGTCGGACAATCCAACACAGTTGCTAGCATCCAACGTGAGCCATGCCTTGGACTACACTGACGAATACGTGTGGTTTTGGTGCGAGCGAGGCAATTTCTGGCCAGGCGTGTTCAAGTCGAATTATCCATTCTGGAATGACCTTGTTCCACATTGCGTCGAGGCCATTGAGGCGGGCAGAAACATGCTTGCAGCGATGGACAAATACGCATCAGGCAAGAATCTCCTGAAGAACGGCTCGCTGGAGTCTGGTGATAGTGGTGCACCGAATGGTCCTGACCAGTATAATGGCGGTATTGGATTCTGGCCTGTCTGGCAGGCGGAGGACACGCCGAAGGGAATCATCAGTAGCGAAAACGGCATGGTGCGCTTCGTCAATGTCACCAACGGCGGTATTTCACAAGCGATTGGTGGTATCAAGGCGAGTAAGCAGTTCATACTCACCGCACGTTGCAAAAACGAAAGTCATTTCGCAACGCCAGTACTCAGTTATTTCTATCGTGACAATCCAGACACTGGTCCCTGGGGACACCAATCGACTGTGTTCACAGAGGATGCTGGGAACGGCTGGAAACGCGCGTCCTTGTATATCACCGTGCCTGCTGGACACAATATCGCCGTGCTGTGCGTTTATGTCGGCGTCAACGGTTTTCAAGATTTAACAGGCAAGGACAAGGGCTGTCTGTTCGATGATATCGAACTGCATGAAGTCGTTTTTCCCTGGACAAACAAATGAGTTTTTTAATTTAATAACACATAGGAGAACATTGTTATGAAAAAAGCATTTACCCTCATTGAACTGCTCGTTGTGATTGCAATCATCGCGATTTTGGCCGCTATGCTTCTTCCTGCCCTTGCAAAGGCACGAGAGAAGGCACGTTCCATCGCCTGCGTCAACAATCTCAAGCAGGTGGGCACCTCTTCCCAATTATACACCGTTGACAATAACGGGATGTTGGGGCGCAACGGTATTGGCAGCGGGTATGACGATTGGTACACCATCATGTATCAAGCAGGTGTGCTGTCCAGTACGGATACAACCAAGGGCGATGAGATTGTCTGCCCTGGACGCGCTCCATTTAAACGAGTCGCTGTAAGCAACCTTTATGTGTTCACGTATGGAGGAAGCAACAAGGCATACGGTACCAATCCTCCAACGAGTTACGACTCTGCTTGGGTTCGTGGGGAGAAATATGGGGCTGGATACTATGCCAGCGCCATAGCCGAAGGAAAACTGAAATCCCCGACACTGGCTATCATCAATGGTGATAGTTTTTGCAAGTTTTTTGTGACACAATGGAATACGCCTCAATGCAGAAAAGTCTGGATGAATTTGACTAGCGCAGGAACCAGCGAGGGTGCTTCGGCGACTTATACTGTCGGCGCACATGGCAACCAGGGCAATTTCCTTTTCTTTGACGGTCACGTCGAATCCATCAACTCCGTTGGTAATTTCCGCACAAAGATTCGCGAATGCTGCACTGCACAGGGCGATACGGTGTTTACTCCCGCCGTGTACGGCGCAGGTGACACGTTCTATTCCTATTCTGCAAACTGATTTTTGCCTTATTGTCAGCAATCCGTTCATCTGTTGAATCTATCTCGTATTTCTTTGCGGAATAGTAAAACTATGTTATATTGAGCAGTAGTCAACTATTCAAAGCCTTAAGGAATCAACAGATGGACGGGAAAGTCAAGACCATACCCTATGGAATCAGCGACTTCGCCAACATGCGGGAACTCAACGGCTACTACGTGGACAATACGTGGGGCATCCCGTTGCTGGAGCAGTTGCCGTATCAGATGTTCCTGCGCCCGAGAAGATTCGGCAAGAGCCTTCTGCTGAGCATCTTGCACTACTACTATGATGTCAATTATACATCGCGGTTCGATGAACTCTTCGAAGGGACATGGATTCATGAACACCCCACTGAATTCAGGGGAAGATACCTCGTCATGCAAGACTGCTTGCGGCTGCAACGTTGTCAAAGAAGAATGTAATAATCCATAATGTCCCAGATATCGAACTGGATTGTGAATCTGTCAGGGGATGTTGGCACGGCGGAGGACTGCAAGAGACTGGTGTCAGAGATGCGTCGAAGAGTTCATGAGCAATTTGACATTGAACTAGCCACTGAATGGCAGTTCGCCGATGAGTTCATAAGTGCCATAACGTGATATGTTTGAGTAATATGCAGAAAGATTACATCAGAGGACTGGTTTGCGCTTCCGTAGCCTCAGCCGCATACGGCTTGAATCCTTTATTTGCTTTGCCCCTTTACAGTCGTGGCTTTTGTGTGGAATCCGTTCTTGCCTTTCGGTATATGATAGGCATGGGGCTGCTGGCATTGTACATCGTCTTTTTTAAGCAGCATAATTTTCGGTTGAAGCGCAACGAACTGCTTCCTCTGATTTCATGCGGTGTGCTGATGTCATTGTCATCGTTGACGTTGTATTCATCCTACAAAGCGATGGATGTTGGGATTGCCTCAACGTTGTTGTTTGTCTATCCTGTGATGGTCGCTGTCATCATGTGGGCATTTTTTCGTGAGCGGTTGTCTGCGATTATGATTGCATGTTTGGGTATGGCAGTGGCGGGCGTCGTTGTCTTGAACTGGGACGGTGGAGTCAACGTGAGCCTCCGTGGAGTTGTGTATGTTCTGATTTCAGCATTGACATGGGCTTTGTATCTGATTGTCATCAGGCGAACTTCATTGCAGCGCAAGGAGGCCCACACTATCACGTTCTACAGTCTGCTGTTTGGCTTGCCTGTTTTTCTGATTCTTCTGAAAGGCGGCACTGCACTTCAGGCACCAGGAAGTCTGTCCAATTGGACAATGATGTTCCTCATGGCGGCGATTCCAACCATCGTGTCGATGCTTGCATCGGCATTGGCCGTGCAATATGTCGGGCCGACGATTACCGCGATTTTCGGTGCACTTGAGCCGTTGACGGCGGTCTTGATCGGCATTTTCGTATTCGGTGAATCTTTTACAGTGAATCTGGCCATCGGTTTTGTGCTTATTGTCCTTTCTGTGAGTATCATTGCTTTACGGAGGTAAGTTAGTATGCCCATTTCTTCTTCGCACCGTTTTTTCGGATATCGTTCATTCGAGCCTGAATATGAGACCATGAAAATCATGTCTGGGCTTGGCATCAATGAGATAACGCTCATGGTCTCGAACAGTACCAATTTCATGGGAGAACCTTATACGCGTTTTCAACCGACGTGGATTTGGGAGAGGGAATACGATTTCACTCTTTTTGACAAAATGGTGAATGAGACACTGGAGGCCGTGCCAGATGCGAAACTCAATATTGTGCTTGACTTGAATCCACCTGCATGGTGGCAGCGCAGAGGAAATTACAGTGAACGACACGACCCTTTTAGAGAATTTGGCAGAGTCGCGGCAAATC
>JAGCTA010000340.1 GCA_017963875.1 Victivallales bacterium
AGGTCAAGGTTTTCCTCAATGGAACGATTGCGGAACGGGCTTTCCTTGCCTGGCTCATACGTGGTTCCCCTTGTATCGCGAATCTGCTCCGCTGTCTGGTCATCGACGTATGCCAGCCCCTGCTTGATCATGGAAACCGCATAGTCGTACATCTGCTCGAAATAGTCTGACGCATAACGGACCTCGCCATCCCAGTCATACCCAAGCCAATGGACATCCTCTTGAATCGCCTCCACAAACGATGTGTCCTCCTTGACGGGGTTCGTATCGTCCATGCGCAATGTGGTTTTACCGCCAAATTCCTCCGCAATGCCAAAATCCAGGCACAATGCCTTGGCATGGCCGATATGCAGACAGCCATTCGGCTCTGGGGGAAAACGCGTCCTTATATCACCACGCTGGTATTTGCCTGTGCGCAAATCATCGATAACGATATCACGGATGAAATCACTCGCAGCCACGCTTTCGGGCACTTTCTCTTCTGCTTCTGACATGGGTCAACAGCCTTTGGTTAAATAATTCACTAGATGAAAACAATATGACTTCAACATAATATAATGCAAAAGGCTCATTATGTCCATCATCAACTATCGACTCATTTTTTGACTTGCCAGCATATCAGGATAGATTATTGTCTGAAACAATAACCATGTCACTGCTTCAGCAAGGAATAATAATCGTGCCATCGGAAATAGAGCGTCGTTTTCTCGTCAAATCAGGGCTATGGCGAAAACTGCCATCCCGATGTGTTTCAATTATCCAGGGATATTTCAGCCGTGGGGCTGATTACTGTGTCCGCATTCGCATCCTTGATGACAGTCAGGCATTTCTGACCATCAAAAGCAACCGCAAGGACACGTTGTCACGTGCAGAATTCGAGTATGAAATTCCACTCGAACACGCAAAGGACATGCTTCAGACATTCTGCCAGACGCGAATCATCCACAAAAACAGATATTTTTATACTGCATCCGACAGCCATACGTGGGAAATCGATGAGTTTCTAGACCGTCATGCTGGACTCGTCATCGCAGAAATCGAACTGGACTCGCCTGAAGAAACTTTCACGCATCAGGACTGGCTCGGCAGGGAAATAACGCACGAACCACAATACTCCAACGAATCGCTTGCCAACCTGCCCACGCTGCCAGCCATCATCTGACAGAATACTCACAAAAGACCTTGCCCTACGGGTTGCTTCCGTTTCGATTGAAGCGTTTATCAAGTTCCGAATAGGTAATATGCACCATTGTCGGATTCCCTGCAGGGTCCGCATACGGCATCTGGGCACCAGACAATTCATGAAGCATCTGGCGGATTTCCTCGTCTGACAGATTATCCTTGACGCAAACGGCGTGCCTGCTGGCAATCTGTGCCAGATGCAACGCATTGGGCGTTTTTATTGAACGGTCCTGTCGCAAATCCTCGAGTATATCCAGCAACGCCTTTACAATATCCTGATTCGGGAAATCCGCTGGAACCGCCGTGACAATGAATGTCTGACCTCCGAACGGCTCAATGGAAAAACCAATGGCGTCAAACTGCTTGAGTTCACTGTTCATAAGCCGTGCGTCAGGCTGGCTTAGATTCAGTGTCACTGGCAGCAGAAGTTGCTGGCGCATGATTTTCTGCCCTTCGAGATTGTTGAGCAATTTCTCGAAAAGAATCCGCTGGTGAGCCGCGCGGACATCCACGATTGCCAGCCCGTGGGACGTCTCCGCCAAAATATAACGGCTTCCCAGCCGCCCCCGCACACTCATGGCAAGCCCTCCCCGATTGGCTGGCGGCGACATCGGCACCCCATTGCCCCTTTCAACCGCAGGACGCTGGATGTCAGGCTGTGATACAATCGCAGGGGGCTGCAAGGACGGCAGCCCAGGCTGCATCGGCTCAAATGACGGTATCGTGGAAGGATGCGATAATGGCATCGCCGTCTTCTGAGATTGTCCCATTTTAGAAGTGTCCGCAGGAATTTCTTTTCCTGACAGCACAGGAGGAATTGATGGCAATGGCTGACGTGCCTCCTGGTTCAATGTCTCCACAGGCACCGCATGTTGTTTTTTCTCTGCTACCGTGTTACTGACTGCATTCTGCGGCTCTGATGACGGCATGGCAGGGGCTGGCGCGACATTGGGCTGTGGTGTGCTTTGGGGCGTCTCAGATGACGTATCAAAAGGCAAAGGCTGCTGTTGAATCGGCGGTCTGAATTCCTGCGGGGAGTTGAATGGCACTGCAAATGCAGGCGAATCCGCGTTCATGCCTGGAATCTGGCGAAGTGCCGTCCGAATGGCGGTGGCCACGATGGCGCCGACCTGCCGTGGATTTCTGAACCGCACTTCCCTTTTGGCAGGATGCACATTCACATCGACCTGGTCTGGAGCCATGTCAAGATACAGGACAGTCCCTGGATAACGACCTTTGAGGACAAGCGTATCGTATGCTTCACGAATCGCGAAATACAACGTCTCGGCCGCTGCGGCACGTCCATTGATAATCATCCTCTGTTCATGGCGAGACGACCTTGTAAAGCCTGGCTTGCTGACAAAGCCACGCACCACAATGCCGTCCTCTTCATAATCCAAAGGAATCATCGCCTCAAACGCCTCTCGGCCAAGCACCATCCGCACGCGTGCCGCCAGGTCATTTGTCGCAGTGGTACTAAGCACTTCACGCCCGCCAAGCGACAATGAAAACGCAATATCTGGGCGGGCTAGCGCAAGCATCATCATCATTTCCTCGATGTGACCCTCTTCGGTGTCTGGCCCTTTCATGAATTTGCGCCGAACAGGCAAATTACCAAACAGATGCCCCACGCGTATGTTTGTCCCAGGCGCACAGCCGCAATCTGTCACATCGCGGATAACGCCATTGTCAACGATGACCTCCGTGCCGACATCATCTTCCCTGCGTCGCGTCTGCAACTGAAAGCGGCTGACGGAGGCGATGCTGGGAATCGCCTCACCACGAAAACCAAGTGTCGAAATCTGGCCGACATCACCGTCTTTGGACATTTTGCTGGTCGCGTGTGCCTCAAGACACATCAGCGCATCCTGTCTGTCCATTCCACAGCCATTGTCCGTGACTTGAATCAGGCGCTGTCCGCCCTGCTCAATCTGGACCCTGATACGCGTCGCCCCTGCGTCAATGGAATTCTCTACCAGTTCCTTCACGACAGACGCTGGCCTTTCAATGACTTCACCTGCGGCAATCCTTCCCGCGATTTCTGCTGGAAGTACTCTAATTACGCTCATGGAACGCTCCCCCTACGCTCATTTCAGATAAATATTGAGCACCGCCGTCTTCTCTTTCTTATCAAAGAAAGCCTCGACTCCTTCTTCGGTTACGCTCCATTGCGAATCAGAGTTTTTCATCAAGCCTTCTGGAATGGTCAGATTAAATGACTTTTTCAGATTACCGCATGCGACAACCGCATCATATTTTCCGCCAAACAGGGTACACTCCGCATCGCCAGCGGCATTTGTCTTCAGTTCCTCATTGCTGAGCCATTCCTCCGAAAGCAGTTTCTGAATCATCAGATAATTGCGCTTCGGCGTAAAATCTTCCTTCAGATAGCCCATGGCAGGGATATCGGTGACTGGTGACCATAACTCGCCCAATGATACGCTCTTTATATAATCCTGCGCATAGAATAGAAGTATATAGTCACGAAGCATATCCGCCTGGAATTCCTCCTTCGGCATGTTGATTGCCAGATTCACAATATGGATGGGCACTTCGGGCAGGCTGTCATGGATGATTTTTAGACGCTTCTCCAAAGTCTGTGGACCGACATCAAGCCGCTTCATGCATGAATCCAGAACCAGGCCGTCTATTTTCACGCCTGCCGAATCCCTTAGCCAGACGGCAAATTCCACCAGATCCTGCAATGGCACTTCAGAAATAGCGCTAAGGGCATTGCCGTCGCTCAAGTTCAGCAGCGCCTTGTCATCCCCCTGGCGCGCAACCTTGAATGCCTGCGGCAGACTATCGACGCCAATATAGTCATAGACTTCCGAATCTGAGATGACATTGTGGATGACAATCCAGTCGGAGACTTTTCCCGCATGTCGTCTTGCCATCTCCTCGATATATTGCATAAGTTTTTCATTCACTGTCGCATGTGGCTGGCCTTTAAGTCCAGGCGGCATGGCAGAGAATGTCGGGATATACAGGCTGCCAAGGCAAAGCGCCATTCCATTTTCCTGACAATCGGCAATCAGTTTTTCCGAAATCTCCTTGCCCCAGGTCAAATAATTCTTCCAGACCATGGCATCCGTCACGGTCAGACGTGTAAACATTGGATTTCCAAGGAGATGGCGACGATAGGAAACAAGCATGTCCGAAAAACCGCCAATCCTTTTCGACAACTTTTCAAATTCAGGCCGTTTAAGCAATTCAGGGTATAAAATCGGCAGGTTCGCCCCCGTGCCGATGACAAATGGGCTGGAAGTCTGTTTTAAAATGACAACGGCCTCAGCCGCAGGAGGATGGTTCTTTGAATTCGGTGCATTCGGGCGGAGTTTGAATGCGTGAATCTTCATCGGCACGCACCGTGTGTTCTTCATGTCCTCCGTCACCTTCGCCCGCCAGACACGGTCATAGAAGTCTCCTCCAAGCACGGCGGTCTCGTTTGTTTCAAGTTCCTCTGGATTGTAGTCATTTGGCACAATAACCGCATACATCTCACGCAGTTGCAGAATGCCTTTCGCCTCAGCCAGATGGAATGAAAACGCCGTCTGTTCAGGAAGATATGTCTCATGCACAGGGGCCGCCACCCGAATCCGCCGCCACGTGTTCTCTGGTGTCGTCAGGCGCATGGACAATAGTTTCGGCCACGGTGCCTTCTCAACCTGCCAATAAAACTGGAAACTGTATCCCTTCGTCATTTTATACTCGAAGGTAACATACATCGTGCTTCCTTTCTCGACTTTCTTGACGACGCTCTGATGCAGCTCCATCATCCATGGCTTGGGATCCGTCGCCTTCGCGGTAATGGTCAACACGGCCTCGGGGCTTCCATCCTGCGGCTCGGTCAATTCAAACGTCCCCAGTCCGCCGCTACGCAGCCGCCACCCTAGCAGACGGCTGTCACCAGGGGCATTGAAACAGCCATTGACAATGGCCTCCTCGCCTTTCGGCAACTCGACTTTCGCCCCGAATAACGACAATTGCCAAAAGACAATGCAAACTAACGACATCATGCTTATGGTAATTCTGTTCATTTGAAAACTCCCGTGCCGTCTCAGACGGCGTTCACGGATTCCTTATTGTCTAGTCAACGATTTCCATCGTCACAATGATATGCAGCGAACTGGACTTGATTCCAGCCTGCGCAAAAGGCACGAACTGACGAACGGTCTGAATCAGTTTCTCTACAGAGGCATTCATAAGGGCATCGTTCGAACGGCGTGTGATTTTTGCCGACACCACACGACCGTCCGAAATCACATCCAGTTCCACAACTACGGGCGTGGGATGCCTGTCGCCGACACGCGGCGTTTCCCATGCCTCATAATATCCTGGCTTCACGACATTTTCAGCATAATTGACAGATTCTTCCTGCACCTTTGGAGCAAGTCTAAGTGGTTGTGTTAAATTCGTTTTAGGCGTACTTGGCAACTTCCCCGCATCCGCCAATCGCTTGATTAATTCCTGTTGACTGACAACCTTGACAGGCGGCTGTTCCGCCTGCTTTTGCACGTTTGGAGAGGCATTCTTAATCGGGGCTTCCTTCAATCGCTCTGCAATTGATTTAACCTTGGGCTTCGGAGGTTCGGGTTTCGGAGGTTCGGGTTTCGGAGGCTCGGGCTTCGGGGGCTCAGGCTTGGGAGGCTCGGGCTTCGGAGGTTCGGGTTTCGGAGGCTCGGGCTTCGGGGGCTCGGGCTTCGGGGGCTCGGGCTTCGGAGGTTCAGGCTTCGGGGGCTCGGGCTCCTGGACTTCAGG
>JAGCTA010000341.1 GCA_017963875.1 Victivallales bacterium
GAATGTTCAATGCAAGATGTGTGGCGGAATGGTCGAACTACCAGAGGGCGCGACGGTCGGAGAGTGCCCGTACTGCGGCTCGTTGACGACGTTCCCCAAAATCGACACGGAGCGCGTGGAGCAACTGTACGCCCGCGCGGAGCATTTTCGCCATGCAGGCGATTTCGACAAGGCGGTTGCCGCCTACGAGGCAATTGTCCGCGAAAACCCAGACGACGCAGAGGCTTACTGGGGGCTGGTGATTTCACGCTTCGGCATCGAGTATGTGGAGGACCCTGCGACGCATGAGCGAATTCCTACCTGCCATCGCGTACAGTACGACTCCATCCTCTCCGACGTAGACTACCTCGCCGCCTTGGACAAGGCGAGCGGCGCAGAGCGGGACGTCTATGAGGCTGAGGCAAAGCGCATCGCGAAAATCCAGAGGGACATTCTCGCCATCTCCTCCCAGGAGAAGCCTTTCGACGTGTTCATCTGCTACAAGGAGACGACCGACGGCGGCACGCGCACGAAGGATTCCGCCATCGCACAGGACATCTACTACCAGTTGACGAACGAGGGGTACAAGGTGTTCTTCTCCCGCATAACGCTGGAGGACAAACTCGGTCAGCAGTACGAGCCGTACATTTTCGCGGCTCTGAATTCCGCGAAGGTGATGCTTGTCGTCGGCACGAAAAAAGAATATTTCAACGCCGTCTGGGTGAGAAACGAGTGGAGCCGCTTCCTGCAACTGATGAAGTCTGACCGCTCACGCCTGCTGATTCCGTGCTACAAGGACATGGATGCCTACGATATCCCCGACGAACTGTCGATGCTCCAGTCGCAGGACATGTCGAAAATCGGTTGCATGCAGGATTTGCTTCGTGGAATCAAGAAGGTGATTGACGGAGGAAAACAGCAGAGGCAAGTCAATGGAGCAGTTTCAGGCTTCGGAGACTCCACAGTTGAGCCGCTGATGAAGCGTATAGCACTTTTTCTTGAGACTGGCGATTTCAATCAGGCGAAGGAATATTGCAACAGAGTTTTGGACAAGGCCCCTGAAAACTCGGAGGCATATCTTTATCAGTTGCTTGCGGAAAACAAACTGAAGACGGAAGTTGAATTATGTCTGTTGGATACTGATTTGGAAAGTTTTAGAAATTATCATCTGGTGATGAAATTCGCTGCTGGACCTCTTAAGGAGCGAATGCAGGCCTACCTTAAAAGGCAGCGGTACTTAAATTCTGTCAAGCGGATGGAGTCTGCCACTGAATTATCTGATTATTTGGAAGCGGCAGAAGGTTTTGGCAGACTTGATGGATACAAGGATTCGGCGGAATTAAAACTCAAATGCGAGCAAAGCGTCGAAGCCATTAAGCAACGGTATATAGATGATTACAGGAGAATGGCAAAAGACACTGCCACGGCAGGAGAATGGGAGGCTTTGGCTTCTGAGTTTAGGAAAATGCAGAATGCTTTTCCCGAAATGGAGGATATGGCTCGTCGATGTTATAAGAGTGCCCTTCGTATCCAATATATTAATGCTTTGAAACTTAAGAGGCAAGGACGTTATGAAGCAGCAATTAAGGCTTTCTCTGACATTAAAGGCTCTGTTATTGCTGAAGAGCAAATCCAAGATTGCATAAAGAAAAAAGAATTTCGCAAGAAACTCTTTTTATATATTTTTAGTTGTGTTTATATTGTTGGATTTCTATGGGTCATGTCACTTTGGCTTAAAATAATGTTAAAGTGATGAATGTTTTAAGCCTGAAATATTAACGAAAGGCTCTATTCCCCAAGAGAGTCGGTAATTGCTCATGTCAAGGCGGCTCTGCTAAGACCCCGAAGGGGTCAAATATCAGTAACCCCAGGTTGAGCGAAGCGAAACCTGGGGGACGTAATCCTCTACAGGATAACGATCTCGAAGAGGTCGAAACTACCCTTGTGGAACAGTGCGTCACGAAAAAAACATTCTATCTCCCATGAACATGGGAGTGGTTGATTCCTTGTGTGCACAGGTCTTTCAGTTGCAAAAAGGACCGAGAATGTTGGACTAGATGCTTGATGCATAAAAGCAAGGCAAGGGCTGCGTAACGGAAGTTGCGTCTCCACTATGTTTATTTCCCATTGAAATCGGCGATGACTTTATCATGGAATATCTTGTCGGTCATGAAGTCAATGGCAATCTTTGCCATGGCAGCCGATGACATGAGCATGTGCTCGAAACCGTAATCCTTTGCCGCCGCTTCTCTGAATGGGATTGAGTGGGCTGGGCACTCGCCTGATTCCACAATTGCAAAGTGGAAATGACATCCTGGGATACGCTGGGAGAAATTTCCGAAGTCCGTTGATCCGCGTCCGACGCGTTTCGGGATGACGACTTTTTCTCCGAATTGCTCCATTAGATGGACAAATGCATCATTCATGGTAGGGTTGGGCTTGGAGGCATGGTAAAGCAGGTGGAAGACGCTTAGTTCAGCGGTCGTATGCGTCATTAATTCCGCACCTTTGACCATGTCGAGGAAACGTTCCTTCAGTGGTTCGAGTTGATCTTCAATCGTGGAACGGATGTAGAAACGGCAGGAAGCCTTGTCTGGGATGATGTTTGGCGCGTCGCCGCCGTTGGTGATGATGCCATGGAGGCGAGCCGTGTCTGGCATCTGCTGGCGGTATGCGTTGATGCCAGTAAACAGCAAATTGACTGCATCCAACGCATTGATGCCTTTTTCAGGCGAGCCGCCTGCATGGGCCGCACGTCCGTGGAAGGTGACCTCATAGCCAATAACGGCGCTGCAACCGTTGTCTGGCGTGTTGCAGGAGCCTGGGTGAGCCATGATGACGGCATCAATGCCGTTAAGGCAACCTGCTTCTTCCATTTTGACCTTTCCTCCGTAACTCTCCTCCGCAGGAGTGCCGAGAAGGACGATGGTTCCATGGACATTGTTCTGTTTCATATAATTTGCTGTCGCAAGAAATGCGGCGATGCCTCCTGCGCAGATGAGATTGTGGCCACAGCCATGGCCGAGACCAGCCAGTGCGTCGAATTCAGAACAGAAGGCAAAAGTCGGGCCGTCGCCGTTGTGGAATTCCGCACGGAAGGCGGTGTCGAGGTTGCAGAATGGCGTGGTGACATCATAGCCGTGATTATGTAGGAAATCGGTTGCTGTTTTGCATGCAAATGTCTCGTGGTAGCCGATTTCGGGATGGTTCCAGATACTGTCGGAGAGTTTGCGGAGCGCCGCACGTTCTTTTTCAAGGGATTCTTTGAGTTGTTTCAGCATGATTCTTTTGTGTATCCTGTGCTTTTGTTAGTGTAACATTATGAAATATAGTTATTAACAAAAAAAGCCTATTTACATCTGCAAATAGGCTTGTCATGGTACGAGAGACGGGGGTCGAACCCGTACACCTTTCGGTACAGGAACCTAAATCCTGCGCGTCTGCCAATTCCGCCACTCTCGCTTGTTGATAAAAAACATATTACTATTCTGCATCCAGACAATGCCGAACATACCTAACATCATAAAAATAATATAATGGATGCCGATGAATCCGTCAAACAGAAACAGATTGAAAATGCAAACGCCGAATCCGCGCTGGACAGATTGTGGGATGTCTATCTGTCCTGCCCGCACCGCCTGTGGTCTTGCAGGAAAACGCTAGACCAACTGAAGCCTTTGGACATGGCCTATGTATATCGGAGGTACTGCATGGAACTGTCCGAGTATGCAGGAAAAAAAGGCCGTGTCCTCATTTCAGACATAACACCCGATGATGCCTATGGGTGGCTAGACTCGGACAGAATGTCTGACAATACCTACAACAAGAAGTTGACGTTCATGAAGTCAGCATGGGATGTGATGATTCGCGACAGGAAAATCACTGGTGAGAACCCCTTTTCAGACATTGAAAGGGCGTTTGGTGCGTACCATTCCAAAAGCGAACTTACAAGAGAACAAATATCCACATTGTTTGACTCCTGCGACGGCGAGACAAAGGTCTTGTTCATGCTCGGATACTACACAGGGTTGCGGCGTGGGAGAATGACAGCACATGGATACTAACATCGTATGCAATGCTTAATGAATGCTGCATGCCATACCAAAGATTTTACATAGACTAGATTTTGGATTATATTGGAATGTATTATCGAATTGGTTTTTTCGGAATAATCCATGAACACTATCTTCCAAAGGAAGATACAATGATATGCATCCTTATTTCATTACTCACAGTCCTGCTCTCGTTCGCGCTTCAAGCGGGTTTCGTAGTCACTGAAAACGGCGTGCCGAAGGCCGAAATCATCGTCAGCGAGACACCTGAAAAGCCCATCGCGGCTGCCGCCGAGGAACTGCAACTGTGGATTCGCGAAATCAGCGGCGCAGAACTGCCGATTCTCGCAAGGCCCGAAAAACTCCCGCAGCGCATCATCTTGCACGCAGGCGTCGTAGCCAACGATGCGTTCGCCGCCGAGATAGCGCAGTTGAAGGACACCAACGGCTACGCCATCCGCCAGAAGGACAGCGACCTCTATCTCATCGGTGCGACGCCGAAAGGCGTCCTGAACAGCGTCTACAAGTTGCTTTTCGACAACACGGACATCATCTGGGCACGCCCGAACGTCGAGTTCGGAACGCTCTTCACCCAAAAGCCCTCGCTGGATTTCACGAAGACCGACTGCATCGACATACCGAAATTCAAGATGCTCGGCTGGCAGTTCCCCTACGGAACCCAGAAGAACGAACTCCTGTGGTCCGTCCGCAACCGCTCGAACTGGACGAACATGTCCTGGTCATCCAACCCGCTGAACGACACATACGGCATGTTCGAGGAGGCGTATTTTGGGCACAATATCAACGGCATCTACATCAAGGGGAGCAAATACTACAAGGACCACCCCGAGTTCTTCCCGCTCATCAACGGCAGGCGCGTAGATCCGTCGAGCCGCCGCCACCTCACGCAACTCTGCTTCACCAACAAGGAAATGATCGCCGCATTCATAAAGGACTTCGACCATTA
>JAGCTA010000342.1 GCA_017963875.1 Victivallales bacterium
AAGAAGGTCTTAAGAAACATGGTGAATCTCCTGAAGAAAGTTTATGATAAAAAACGAACAGTAACAACGCTTACAATATACAAGAGTTTGGCCTCTAGTCAACAAACCATGGAGATTTCAAAGCGTTCCATTTTCTTGATTAGCCATTAGACATTTTTCGATTATATATTATATTTTTAGTATAAATCATATAGTTTCACATGCACGGAGGAAGAAAGATGACGTATGAAACTATTGTCTATGGTGAATCAAAAAATACAGAGTTCAAGGAAATGCTTCCGAACAACTCCGAGAAATACACAAAAACGGTCATCGCCTATGCCAATTCCCAGGGAGGCAAACTGATTTTTGGCGTGATAGATGAAACAAGGGAGATTGTCGGCATAGATGAGTCGATTCTCTTCCATACAATGGACAGTATCGCCAATGCGATATCTGATTGTTGCGAGCCACAAATCGTGCCTGATATTGAGCCTTGCATGATTAATGGAAAAACTGTTGTCGTCGTTACAGTTTCTCCAGAGCCACACAGACCCTACTACCTGAAATCCAAAGGCAAAGAACGCGGCACTTACATTCGTGTCGGAGGAACCACACGCGCCGCGTCCCTTGAGAAAATCAAGGAACTGGAAATGGAAGGGGCCAGAATCTCATGGGACGAACTGACCTGCGTCGGTTTTCCAGTCTCGGAGAAAGCCATTGAGAAACTCTGCCGTGACATGAACCGCTATCGCAAGGAAATGCAGAAGCGGAAAGAACTGAAAAACAAACTACCCAAGGTTACAAAAACAAATCTTGAAGACTGGAACTTACTGAAGAAAACAGCAGACGGATATCTTGCATCCAATGCCTTTGCTCTGCTGACATCGTCCTTCTTCCCCTTTGCAAAAACTCAATGCGCTGTTTTTAAGGGAACAGACCGTGCCTTTTTTCTAGACAAGAGAGAATATATCGGACCAATCTACAAGCAGATTGATGAGGCGGAAGATTTTGTCCTGCGGAATATTCGGCTTGGAGTCCAAATTGATGGACTGATTAGGCATGAAACCTATGAACTTCCGCCAGAGGCGATTCGTGAAATGATTGTCAACGCACATTGTCACCGCAATATGACAGACGAGTCATGTGTTCAAGTGGCGATTTTCGATGACCGTCTGGAAGTAACATCCCCAGGAGGACTCTATAATGGCCTGACATTTGAGGAGGCCATGCACGGACATTCAAAACTCAGAAACAGAACCATTGCAAACGTTTTTAACCAAATGGGACTGATTGAGGCCTGGGGAACTGGGCTTCAAAGAATTCGGGATGCCGCAACAGAATACGGATTGCTCAAGCCAGAATTTATCGAAATGCCAGATATGTTTCGAGTAAATTTATACCGAAAATCACTGCTTCCAGGCTCAAAATTGCTCTATTCTAATTTGGGAACGAGTACTATTAAGATAACAAATACAACAAACACTGACTCTAGCACTGAGAAAGATTTGAAGGATGAGGCTATAAATGAGGGAGTAAGTCAAAAGAATGAGGGAGTAAATCACAATTTGGACCATAAGAGTCATGAAAATGAGGGAGTAAATCAAAAGAATGAGGGAATAAATCAAAATTTGGACCATAAGAGTCATGAAGATGAGCCTATAAACGGATATGTATATGAACCTGTCAATACAGCAGCACATTCGGTTAATGAGGGAGTAAATTCTCTATTTCTTCATAATATTCTAAAAAAAGAGGAAGCAAATGATGGAGTAAATAGAAAGAGTGAGGGAGTAAATGAGGTTTATGTTGTCATTTGTGAGAATCCTGGAATCAGGACACCGAGAATCGTTGGCATCGTTGGAAAAAGCCGTGCAACAATTGAGCGTGCGATTGCCGAATTGAAATCAATGCAGAAAATCGAGTTCAGAGGCGCACCAAAGAATGGTGGCTACTACATGATAATGAAAAGCAAATAAGTATCAAAAGGGGGCGTTCTAGTAAAGAACCCTCTATCAATGCTCTGAGTTCGCTCCATGCATGTTCATCATAACTGGAAGTTTTCATCCATGAGGAATACTTTGTCATGAAACGCAATCCCAATCCCTACAAAGGCGTCGAATGGAAGACACAGCCGCGCATCGAAGGTTGCACGCATGTCCATTGCACTACCCCAGAGGCCTTCAATGCTCTGCTTGAACAGGGTCTTAGGTTCGCCACGCTGTCAAATTACTATCCTTCAGCACCGTATTGGCCGATTCAATCCATCAAGAAACACACCTTCGACCTCGGTCAGGATTCGTATATACGCAATGGAGAAGTTGTCCATGAGCGTCTTGATTTTAAGGAAGAGTTGGCCAGATGGAGAGAAGATTCCTCCATGCTTCCAGAATCCGAGGGAGACAATCTGTTTCCGACTCCGCCCAAAGGTTTCATGGAGGCCCCCAATGCGGAACACCACTGGTTCTCAGACTACAATGTCTATCTTCACATCACCGCTCCTGGCTGTTCATTGACGACAGGACGGACACAAAAGGTTCCTCAACTTGACTCCCACGGTATCCGTCTGGGAATGCCAATGCCGTGGCGCAAAGGCTTCGCGGCCTTGCTTGATACCCTTGTCTGCCCTGACGGTGGAGGCATCATCATCAACCATCCGCACTGGTCCCATCTGCCCCATCATTTCCTTTGCGAACTCCTTGATTTCGACGAAAGGGTCCTGGGCATGGAAATCTACAATGCAGGTTGCGCTCTGAGTTATACTGCGCCAGCAGAAAGCCAATGGGACGAGGTGCTTGGAACAGGCAGACAATGCTTCGGCTTCTGCGTCCAGGACCATCTCCCCAGTGATACTTTGCGCTGGATGGGGCACTCTGTGCTCCTCCCTGAGGAACTTACTCCAGAATCGTGCCTCAAAGCCTACCGCCAGGGACGATTCTACGGGCGCATCCTAGGGCATGGACTTGATTTTGAATACATCCATTTCGATGGACAAACCCTTGACGTTCGCTGTGACGACACTGCGGTCCTGCTCCTTATCAGCCACCAGGGAGTTGTCAAGGAAGTCTGGAACAGTCGCGACCTCCATTATGAACTCCGCAACGACGATGAACGGCGTGAGCATGTGTTCTTCAGAGTGACGGCGTCAAATTCCAAGACACATGAAAAACTCTACACCCAGCCATTTATGCTGATATGAGAGTCGCCAACTGCAAGGAAGGCGCCAAAGCAAAATAAGGCCATAGCAGAAATGACATTTCCCCCGCGGACCCTAGAGATGCGCGGGCTCTGCCCCGCGTCAGATAATCTGGTCACGAGGGAAATGTCTCTGTGCGTTTTTTTACCCCTCCTGGGTGGCGCGCCACTCCCAATAGAAACTGTTGAGGAATGTGGCGAGCCATTGCCAGCGCCTCATGACCTCGTAATCCTTGCCCGCAAACTCTCCGATTATCTTTCCGATTTTGGTAACTTGCGCTGGAATGCTATTCGGATGATAGGGGTATTTCCATAAATTAAGATATAAGTCAGCATATTCCTTGCTACCGAGGAGAGGAGTCATCACATCCGTGACAAAATTGTCGACGGTGGCGAATGGTGCATCCGCAAAATACTGGAACGCAAGATAGTTGAACTCGTCGTTCGCATTGAATGGAGAACTCTCGCCGAACATGGAGACACCTTGCAAACCAGATTCGTAGGAGAGTTTGCACTGTCGGCGGATGCGGTCAATGCACAGCCGATGGCGTCCTGACAGCCACTGCGTCCCCGAATGAGCACGCATGATATGGCGGAATTTGGTGAGCGACGCAGGCAGATGGTCCTGACTGCTCCACTGGCCTGAATCAAGGCGCGCATCGCACCACCATTGGAAGAATGTCTTTTCAGGCATCGCAAGAAGATTCTGGAGGTCTGCCGACGGCTCGGAGTCATAGAACATCTTACAGGCCTTGTCCAGAAAATGATGATAGGTTTCGCAGATAACCCAGGCATCAGGCGACTGGCTCCAGACTGCATTCGCCGCCTGCGGATATATGTTCAGCATGTCGACAACCGACATCAACTCGTTCGCGTCACGTTGAGCACGACGCTCCTGGCAGCGCGGGCATTTGCATGTGCCGTAGTCTCCTGACTCCATCTGTATGCCGCCAAGTTCAGGGATTTCATGGAAAACCCATTCCAGCGAATCAAGAACGAACTGATTGAGTTTGGGATTCGACGGACAGCCTTGCGGCTCTGTCTTGACACCAATTGGGCTCTTGTGTTCCATCCATAGCGGCTTGCCGTCGGCATCCTGCCCCATGCAGTCTGGATTGTCCCGCAGGAAATTGTCGAGGCTCCACTTGCTCGTGCCTTCATAATAGATGCCGCCGTAGGCGTAAAGCCCTGCAATCATATAGATTCGGACGCCGCGTTCATTGGCGTAGGTGCAGAGTTTCCTGACTGCGTCAACGCCGCCGTGCCTGTCGCGCAGCAGCCCGACGATACCGACGGCATCCATGCCATGTGCCTTGCACCAGTCAACCACGCGCTTGTAGTCTCTGACAAACGTCTCCGAGGGTTTCGTGTAGGGATTGGCGACGCCGCAGTTCTGCGCCCCCGTCTGGTTCAGAACCCAGTTCGTGCTATGGTCCCAGGACCAGAATATCTTGTAATTCAATCGCTTGTCCATGTTCTTTTTTACTCCATGAAGTTGTGATAATATGCTCAAATAAAAAGCTCATCAAGAGTGATGACGTTCTGAATGATATTGGAATAGCTGTTATTGACCAACCCGTTGGAAGCAATCATGGTCAAATGGACGGCTTTTCGTGGAGAGGCTTCCTCGATGAATGTCTCAAGTTTGTTCTGGAGAATATCGCTGTAGGCGCGGTCGATGGCAAATGCCTTGCGCGTAAACTTGATTTCACACAGATTGATGATGTTGTCCTGTCGGTCTATGACCAAGTCAATCTGGGTGCCTTTGCGGTCCTTTTCATTGTATTGCCATGCGTAGCAATTGCACGTGACTCCCCAAATGCCAAGGGCCCTTTGTATTTGGTCAATATGCTGCAGGCAAAGGCGCTCAAAGGCAAGCCCTGCC
Source organism: Victivallales bacterium (assembly GCA_017963875.1). The sequence continues at coordinate 5,060 of JAGCTA010000342.1, forward strand.
CATGCCACGTGCATTGGCGAATTGAGTGAAGTCGTCCAAAAATGCGCGTCATTCGTACGATTGTTTGCCATGAACTGATAATGGAACAACGTGAAATTGTCCGACAACTGGAAAAACTGCTGGCTTTTGTTGCGTCCAGGCTGTGAAAAACGGCGGACAAAACCACATTCCTCCAGTTCTTCAAGTGATTGTGTAAGGCCGCCATTGCTTTTCAGCCTTGCGTCCTCTATGATTTCATTGCGTGTCCGACCGCCGCGGTGTTTTCCAAGGCATTCAAGAATGGCAATGTGCTGCCCCTCCATTTTGAAAAGAGACGAGAACAACTCGTGATATTCATGGTGCAGTTCGCCATCGGGATTGAAGAATAGCTCATCGATGTTCTTGGCAAGACTCAACCCGCGCTGGAGACGACTCCAATAAAAAGGTATTCCCCCCATGACCATATAGCATTCAGCTATATCCCGATCTGTAAATCGAAGGCCTTTTTCTTCTGCAAAGTCCTTGCATTCCCCTAATATAAAGGGACAGATGGGAAGACGCAGCGTGACG
>JAGCTA010000343.1 GCA_017963875.1 Victivallales bacterium
GAACCGAGGACCTGCTCATTACGAATGAGCTGCTCTACCGCTGAGCTATGCTGGCAACCAAATGTCTTTCAAAAAAACTTGACGATGATATACTGTACTGCAAAATTGTTTTTTCGCAAGTTCATTCAGTTTTTTTTTGAAATCCGAACAACTGTGCTGAAGTCTATTCCTCTGGCTCAATGCCGACCTTGCTCATGTCGAGCATCGGGAAGTGCAGTTTTGCCAGCAGCGAATCGGGTCCAAAACTGAAATCGCGATTCGCCAGGTCCTTGAAGCCAGGGTCAACATTGCAGATAGCCCCGCGGTCAAAGCCCCTGCCCTGCCATTCGGTCAAATTGAACTGCGGCTTGTCTGGATCACCCGTCGTGCTTGCAATCGGCGGAAAATCGCCATCCACATTATAGAAAATGGTATTTTCCGACAGGAAAATCGGCAAGACCAAATTTTCCTGATGCTGCGAACGGATAAACGGTTTGCCCGCACTGACCAGAACATTGTTGTAACTAGCCAGCGCATTGGAGAAATTTCGCCCTGGATAGACGTTCATCTGCTCGTCGCCGCGGGACATGCAGAGCACTGCGTCTTCCCCAAATGCGAAGATATTGTAGCGCAACGTGTTCTCACGACCATAATGCTGATGATAGACATCACTTGAACAATCCGAGCAGACGTTGTTCTCCACGACAATGTGGCTCGACCCTTCATCCGTGTAAATCGCCCAGCCACCGTAATAGCGCTTTCTCACGTTATAGACACGATTGCTATATACGCGTGTACCTGGCTGAATTCCAAGAAGATAGATGCCGCCCATGTCCGAAAGCAGGTTCTTTCCGATGTCATGGATGAGATTCCAGCCAATGCGGTTCTCGCGCGTCACCGAATCCTTGTACCCCCATATCCAACCAACGGAGATGCCCGAATAGTACAAATCATGTATATGGTTGTGTTCCACAAGGTTGCCAAATGCGTGCGTAATCAGGATGCCGACGCTGCTTTCGTACACTTGACCACAATCATGGATATGGTTGTTTTTCACAATGACCCGCGATGTCAACTCGTCTTTGTCTTCATTCTTGCTGGCGCCCCCAATGCGGATGGCTCCTGCGCCAAGATGGTGCAAGTGATTCCGCTCCAGCCTGATGTTTGAACACCCCGCAGTGACATCGATGCCGTACCAGCCAGATTCCGTCACCGTGCAGTTCTTGATATCGCAGTCGCGGGAATGGCTGAGAATGACGGTGCCTGGCACGCGAACCGCCCCCTGCGCTGACGTGCCGTATGGCTTCGCCTTCTTGTCCTCGATCCATCCGCTTTGTAGTTGGTAGTTGCGAATCTGCAATCCATTGATATCATAGAATGACGTATTCTGCGGACGATAGCCACCTGCATGGCGGATGACCAGATTCTGCAACGTCAGGAATCTCGCATTGACAATGCGTACCAAATCGCCTTTCAACGACATTTCTGGCCTGTCCGCCGTCGAATCCAATGACTCCCCTGTAATGACCGTAACCGTATTCTGCAAACTGTCATAGTAGAATTCCCCGACCTCAGTCAAAGCCTCTCGCACATTTTCAATGCGGTATTCGGTGTTGCTGTTATTCATCATGTACCGCGTTCGATGAGTCGAATGAACTTCATCATTCTCTGCGTCATAGCGTTCCACAGGCAGATATTCCTCAACCCACCAGTGGTAGAAATGGCAGTCTATCCCCTGAAGATTATACCAGTCGCCATGAAAACTGCCTTCTTCTGGCAGAAAATGCGTTGAACCGTTGGCATAATAGGCCCCTGGCGCGGGGACATCACGGACGCGGTACAACGCATCTCCCTTCGGGAAGGACGCTCGCTTCAGCGTCTGGCCACGGAAATACATCGATAATACCATGCCTGATGTCTTGGCCTGCCAGGCGGGCTTGCCGTTGACTGTAACTTCCTTCCAGTCCTTGAGAGGCGTTACGCCGTCAATCACCGCCGTCTCGCCTGCTGCGCCCCGAATTATAAGCGGGAAATCCGTGTCAATCATCAACGGCTTTGTCTGATAATAGATGCCGCCCTTGAGTTCGATAATTGCTGGAAAACTCAAAGCGCCACATCCATGTAGGCGCTTCATTTCACTGATTGCAGCGGCAATCGTGGCCTTTGGCTTGCTGATGCCGTCGTTGTAATCCAGACCATCTGGCGATACATACAAAATTGTTGACATGATTTGATTTCCTTTCTTTGATGTTCCGCACCCGACATCGACCTTTTTCTGTGCTTCAGCCGAGACTGCCAGCAGCATGATGCCAATGACGAGACAACATATTTCTTTTATTTTGTTCATATAATTCCACTGCTCCAGAAAAAACGTCATGCCGATGGAAGTTCATCGAACCCCACAAATTCGCATCCACGTTCACGACCATGCTTCAGAAGCTCAGTCAGCAACTCCGTCGGCATGTGGACGGATTTCGCACCAGGCGCGATGCTATGAGAGAAGAACGTCAGACAAGTATCCGTGTCAGCCGCACGGTCGATGGCCGCAATGACATCCTCCACGCGCGTATGGTAGTATTCACCGAGACCGATTCCGCCCATGACGCGCGTTTTCGGAAGATTCTCACGTGTCACGTATGCGGCATCAGGCCCTTTTCCTCCGCAACCTGCACGAAATCTGTCAAAAAGTGGCGTCAGAACTGCTAACGCCTCATCATTGTATTTGTTGTTTGGGAAGGCAAAACTGCGCACGGAAATGCCCGAAGCACGGCATACGGCCAACTGCGGTTCGACTTCATCCGCAACGTATGCCTGAGCGCCATGCGCGGCGATGTATTCTGGCGCATCCGCATGGTGGACTGTATGAAGGCCAATCGTATGGCCTGCCGCGGCAAGAGCCTTCATGCACGACACGGCATCGTCCGTTATCTCGCCTGAAAAAGAGAACAGCGCATGTGCGCCATACTCGGCAAATAGAGGCAATGCTGTCTGCCATCCCAGTATGTCATGGTCGTCAAATGTCAGGCAAATCAATCCGTGGGACATGTCCAAAATGCTCCTTTCTGGGTTCGATGCAATTGTCAGATTAACGTTGAAGAACAATCCGCCATGAGAAAAAAGGCACAATCAGTTCCATAAGATACCCCATGAATCCATGAAGTAAAACCCATGGCGAAGAAATACCTGTTTTTGAGTTGATTTCTTCCAATCCGCTGGTAAATTGATGCAAAGTGATAACATTTTTATTTGTCGTATTATGACCACATTAACCTATTCTCGAGAACTTCCCATTATCGATTTCTTTGACGTACTCGTCTGCGGCGGCGGCCCCGCTGGTATCGCAGCCGCAGTGACAGCGGCTGAACAAGGGGCAAAAGTCGCTCTTGTTGAACAAAATACATATCTCGGTGGCATGGCGACTGGCGGCTACGTCAATCCCATGAGCGAATTCTCCTACAAAGGTGAACGGGTCATCGGCGGCTTTGCATGGCGTTTCGCAAATGAGTTGATTAACGCCCATGGCGCCGTTCTGGAAGACCCACGTGGCAACCTCAGTTTCAATCCTGAAATCTACAAACTTGTCGCGCAACGCCTTGTGAATCAGGAAAATCTGACCTTCCTCCCTGGAACATTCGTCGCCGACTGCATTATGAGGCAACACTCCATCGGACAAGTCGTCGTCACCAACAAATCAGGCTTGCAGGCGATTTCAGCCAGTTATGTCATTGACACGACGGGAGATGCGGATGTCGCGTCATTCGCGGGCGTCCCCATGCTCCCAGACACGCGCCCTGCCCAGCCTGCGACTCTTGTCTTCTGCCTGGCTAATGTCGATACAACAACGCCTCGCATGCATATCATCCATCAGAAAAACAACGACATGCATCATAGCGCAGGATTCATCCGCGACCTTTTCAATTCTCTACGGGCACAGGGCATTCAGGTTCCCCAGTTCGGCGGTCCATGGTTCTGCTCGACCGTCGAGGATGGCTGTGTCACGGTCAACATGTCCCGTGCCTCGCTCAATGCCATTGACACAAGTGACTATCAGCGTGCCACGATGCTCCTGCGCGAGAATGTCTTCCGCTTCGTCGAACTTCTCAGGCAGCATGTTCCTGAATTCAGCCATTGCACCATTTCGTCCATTGCGCCGATGACAGGCATCCGCCAAAGCCGCCGAGTCAAGGGACTGCATGTTCTGACAGGTGCTGAATATCTTGCAGCCACGCCATTTGCAGATGCCATCGCCCGTGCCTGCCATCCCATGGACGTCCATCGCCCCGACAATGACGGACAAAGTCTCCGCTATCCTGATTCCGCCGCATACATCCCCTTCCGCAGTCTTCTTCCCGAAGGAGTCAATAACCTGCTTGTCGCAGGACGCCCTATTTCCGCAGACGAAGACGCATTCGCAGGAATCCGCGTTCAGGCGACCTGCATGGAGACTGGCGAAGCCGCTGGACTTGCCGCCGCCATCTGTTCCATGCAGGGAAATATTCCTGTCTCGTCATTGGATACTTCATTGCTCGTCGCTAGAATTCGCGCAGGAGGCACTGCGGTTTGAACAAACCAATTATTTCTTGATTTTTGCGTTCTTTTTTATAAAATTACATGGTTTTTGTCAAAATCTGGTGCTATATTGTTATTTTTCCTTTTATAACAATGCTCTGTTCCGCATGAGGGTGAGTATATGCATGGGTCAAGGCGGCTCTGCAAAGACCCCGAAGGGATCAAATATCAGTAACCACAGGTTGAGCGAAGCGAAACCTGGGGGATGCAATCCTCTACAGGGAAACGACCTCGAAGAGGTCGAACCTGCTCACTTGGGGAAGAGAGCATATAACAAATTATTTTTTTTTATATAGTTACACAACACATCACAAGGAGTTCTCGCGTATGGTATGGTATGATTGGCTGATCCTGGTTCTGCCAGTTTGTTTTGTCATGTATATGGGCTGGTACAGCCGAAAATTCATCCGAGGAGTTTCCGACTATCTGGCGGCTGGCCGAATCTGCGGTCGATACGTCATCAGCGCGGGAGACCTTGCCAACGGTCTCTCCATCATCGGTCTGGTCACTTATCTTGAAGGACATTACAAGACGGGATTCTCTGTCGCCTTCTGGGGAAATGTCATTGCGCCTCTGTCCATCATCCTTGCCTTGACTGGCTACTGCCACTACCGTTTCCGCGAAACAAAGGCGATGAGCCTCGGACAGTTCCTGGAGATGCGCTACAGCCGTAATTTCCGTATTTTCGCATCTGGTCTCCGCTCGCTTGCTGAAATGCTCGCCAACATGATCATGCCAGCACTTGCCGCGCGCTTCTTCATCCAGATCCTTGACCTCCCCGACCACATAAACCTCTTCGGTCTCCAGATTTCCATGTTCGTCGTGCTCGTCGTTCTTTTCCTGACGCTGGCCATCACGCTCATCTGCTGGGGCGGCACGCTCTGCCTTATCATCACTGACACGATTCAAGGTATGTTCATGTACCCCATTCTCGCCTGCTTCGTCATCTTCCTCTTCTATAAGTTCTCCCTGACCGAACAGGTCATGCCCACAATGATGGACCGTGTTGCAGGCGAAAGTTTCATCAATCCGTATGACACGAAAAACCTGCGCGACTTCAACCTCTTCTCAATGGTCATCGTCGTCATCTACGGAACCATCATGAACCGAGTGAACTGGACGGGCGCTGGCTACTCCAGCGCAGCCAAGACGCCGCACGAGCAGAAGATGGCAGGTCTTCTTGGCAGTTGGCGAGGCGCCATCGTCTCCATGTTCTACGTGCTGATCGCCTGCGCCCTCATCACCTTCCTCAACCACAAGGACTTCGCCAATGATGCAAGCATCGTCCGCAAAAACCTCGCCACGCGTGTCGCCGATGATGTGTTCAAAGATCCCAAGGAGGCATACAAGGGCAAACTTGTCAAGGAAAAAATCGCAACCATTCCACCCCTTGTCCATGAAATCCACCTCGACGGTCCAGAAGAAGGCAAACTATCGCAGGACAAGAACCTCGACACTGAATTCCTCGACAACATCCACACTGTCCTGAAAGACGACGCCCGCGAGAAATGCACCGCTGCCATGGAAGGCAAAGGCTATAGCGAAGAAAGGCAGAAGGAAGAATACCACATCGCCGAAGGCTATGCCAACGACCTCTATCAACGCTGCCGCACGCTCTATTATCAATTGTCGATGTCCGTCACCATGCGCCATCTTCTTCCACACGGTCTCTTCGGCCTCTTCTGTCTGCTACTCTTCCTGGCGATGGTCTCCACCGACGACACGCGAATCTACAGCGCCGCTCTGACAATCGCACAAGACTGCGTCCTGCCGTTCAAGAAGAAGCCCTTCACGCCGCAAGGCCATGTCAAGATGATCCGCATCGTCTCCATCTGCATCGGTATTTTCTTCCTGTTCGGCTCCTGCTTCATGAAGCAACTCGACTACATCCAGATGTACGTTGCTCTCGTCTGTTCGATGTTCACCAGCGGCGCGGGTCCCGTCATGGTCTTTGGCCTCTATTCACGCTTCGGAACGACGGCTGGCGCATGGGCAGCCCTCCTGACCAGTACGGTCATGAGTGTCGCATACGCATGGATTCAGCGCAGTTGGGCCGACGTGGTCTGCCCATTCATCAAGAACAACAACATGTATGATGGCTTGGACAAACTCCTCCGCTTCCTCTCCGCACCGTTTGGCGGCTACATCGCATGGAAGATGGACGACGTCAAGTGCCCCGTCAACCCCGTCGAGTTCGCGTTCTTCCTCTCGTTGTTTACCTTGTTCCTATATATCGTCGTCTCTCTCCTGACCTGCAAGAAGCCGTTCAACCTGGAGCGTATGCTTCACCGCGGCAAGTACGGCCTGGGCGAGCAGCGCAACCTGAAACTGGAATGGAACATGAAGAGCATCTTCAAGAACATCATCGGCATCACGCCCGAATACACAAAGGGCGACCGTGCCATCGCCTACTCGGTTTTCATCTACAGTTTCATCTACGGCTTCTGCATCATGTTCCTGGGCGTCGTCATCTGGAACTACTTCTCGCCATGGAAACTTGAATACTGGAGTTGGTATTTCATCTTCGGTAACTTCATCGTGGCAGGCCTTATCTCCGTCGTCTCGACGCTGTGGTTCGGCATCGGCGGTGTCATGGGGCTCTTTGAACTCTTCCGTGACCTGAAGGCACGAACCAATTTCAATGATCTGGACGATGGCCGTGTCGAAGGCGAAATGTCCCTCGCCGACAAACAGGAACTTGAGGCCCTTGACATGGAGGAAAACGATACTGAGCCTAAATAAGAGACGGTTATAGGCACTGATTGAACAAACGGCCTGGAGCAAAAAAACTTGCATGCTCCAGGCCGTTTTTATATCATTCTAACTTCCGCGAAATAAATCTCAGTATTTATGCCTGTCGATGACTTCCTGTTGCCATTCAGGACATAGCGAAACGAATTTTGCGGAGAAGCCACAGATTCTCACAATAAGATGCTGATATTTTTCAGGATGCTTTCTGGCCTCTTCCAATTCATTGCTGTCAAGACAGTTGAGTTGAAGTAACTGAAGATTCAACCGCGCGAATGTCCTAAGAATGGATTCAATCGTATCAGACGAAACCTGTTTCCTTTCGATGCAGATGTTGGTGACGGAATTGCCAGCCAGACGCGTCAGGTCTATGCTTGCAAGGCTTCTTAGAACCGTTGTCAATGCCGCGTCGTTCCTGAAATGTGAAGGACAGAGGCTTTGGGAAAGTTCATCGCCGTCATGGCGTCCATCTGGAGTTGCAGGTGTTAAAACTCCCCATGACTTGATTTCGCGATAAATCCACACGCCAAGTTGGTAATGACCGCCTCGTTCATTCGGGATGTCGGCCATCGCCTCAAGAAACTCGTCAACGACGCGGCGCGCAAGTGCCTCGGTCTCTGGGCGTCCGTCTCCCCAATGCGGTGCCTTTAGCACTTCGGCACGAATCCACTCCGCACCCTTCCAGTTGTTTCTGACGGCTGCGAGAAATTCGTCAATCGTACAGATTCTCTTCTCAAAGCAAACCCATTGAATGGCGAGCAACGAATCAACGTAAGTTGCGAAGAAACTCAATGAGACGGCATGCGGATTGTATCGC
>JAGCTA010000344.1 GCA_017963875.1 Victivallales bacterium
CATTCTTTCTATTGTTTCCCCAAGCAAGACTCTGCGCCGTTTGGAATGCCTGGATGAAGATTATGATGTTAATGGATGCTTATATCCATTTTTGTGCGGCATGACCAATGAGCCATTGGCACACAGGTATTTTACGAAAGACAGCCAAGATGTACTGCCCTTAAAGAATTTTGCCGATTTGGTGAAGAATCATGGTAATATCCTGAAACGTTTGCTTGCTGCCGATGGCAAGCCTGTGAACATCCTTCTTTACGGCGCACCGGGGACAGGAAAGACCAGTTTCGCCCGTTCCTTGGCAAGGGAATTTGGTCGCATAACCTATAATGTCACTCAAAATACGGGGGAAAAAGGGGAGAAGGCATGCAGCAGCCACGACTTTCGATTCGCAGCATTGCAGGTATGCGATTCCCAAATTGACCATGATGAAAGCATTATCATTGTGGATGAGGCGGACGAGATGCTTATGGGAAATGACAGCATAGGCGCTCCATTCATGCTCTTCGGCGGCGGTGGCTCTTCGCATACGGGAGACAAGGGACTCCTCAACACGGTGCTGGACACGATGAAAACCTCAACCATCTGGATTACCAACACGCCCGCAAGAGCTCTGGACGAGTCGTCCCGCCGACGCTTCGACTATTCCATCTGCTTCGAGCCTCTGAACTGCGAGCAACGGAAGCGCATCTGGAAGAACAATATCGCGCGACTGAACATGGGGCGGCTGATCAGCGGAAAGCAAATGGAGGAGTTCTCCGCATTGTATCCTGTCAGCGCGGGCGGCATCTCCCAGACGCTTGAGAATCTAGAGAGAATGCATCCCCGCAAGTCGGAGGTGCCGCATCTTGTGGAGCAGCTGATGAAGCCGCACTGCGAACTACTGGAAGTCAAGTTGGCAGATGACAAACTGCTACCCTCGAAGGACTATTCGCTGGAGGGGCTGAACATTCAGGGCGACGTGAAGCTGGAGCGCATCGTGGAGGCAATCCGCGCCTTCCAGAAACAAAAGGGCGAGACAGACCCCGACCGTCCGCGCATGAACCTGCTGCTGTCGGGCGCGCCTGGTACGGGCAAGACCGAGTTCGTCAAATATCTGGGGCGCGTGCTGAATACCAAGGTCAATGTGAAGATGGGAAGCGACCTGCTGTCGATGTGGGTTGGCGGGACTGAACAGAACATCGCCGCAGCCTTCCGCCAGGCCGAAGCGGAGCACGCCATTCTCTTCCTGGATGAAATCGACGGACTCGTCCAGAGCCGCACCAACGCCCAGCGCTCCTGGGAGGTGACGCAGGTCAACGAGCTGCTCCACCGGATGGAGAACTTTGACGGCGTCATGATTGGTGCGACCAATTTCATCCAGAACCTCGACCAGGCCGTTATGCGCCGCTTCACTTTCAAGTTGCAGTTCAATTTTCTGGACGACAACGGCAAGCGGCTCTTCTTCGAGCGGATGTTCAAGAGCACGCTGACGGATGACGAACTGGAACGCCTGAAGGCAATTCCGAATCTTGCGCCAGGCGACTTCCGCACCGTCCGCCAGAGCCTCTTCTACTACGGCGGCGAAATCACCAACGGCCAGCGTCTGGACGCACTGGAGCGCGAAGCCGCCGCCAAGGAGGGCGGTGTCTTCGCAGTGCGCAGGAAAATGGGATTCTGCTGAAACTGTAAAATTGGAGAATGACAACAATGGATACATCTGAAATTCTTGACATGCGCAACAAGATCACGCCAGAGGATCTGGAGGCGATTGTGCGCAACAACGTGGAAATCATAGCCGAAAACCCAGAACTCTCCTCGGCGCTGCCACCGCTGATGGTATGGGGCGGACCAGGCATGGGGAAATCGACAATCCTGCGCAATGTGGCAAATGAGGCTGGCATCGGCTTCATCGACATACGGCTGGCGCAGCGGGAACCCGTGGATATCCGTGGACTGCCAGTGCCCAATGAAGACTCCGTCAGCTGGCTCATCTCATCGGACTGGCCGCGGGATGCCAACAGTCGCGGCATACTGCTGTTCGACGAACTGACGGCGGCGGACCGCTCGCTGCAGGTCGCCGCCTACGAAATCATCCTGGACAGGCGTCTTGGCGACCTGTACCAACTTCCTGATGGCTGGTACATTGTCGCCGCTGGCAACCGCGAGGAAGACATGGCGGTCGCCACCACCATGAGTTCCGCTCTTGCCAATCGCTTCATGCATGTGGAATTGCAGGAGTCGCCAGAAGAATGGGTGCGTTGGGGACTTCAGAACGGCATCCATCCCGCTGTCATCGGCTTCATTCGCTTCCGTCCAGACTTGCTGTTCCACCAGGAAAACGAAAATCTGGAACGCGGGTGGCCGACGCCGCGCGGGAGCGCGTAAGCACAATGCTGCATCGTTTCCGCATTGAGGACAAGCCATATCTGCTGGACAAGATGCTCTATGGACTCGTCGGCAACCAGGCGGGAGTCGAGTTTCTCGCGTTCAAGGAGATAGCCACTCAATTTGACGATACACACGAGCTGATGACCAATCCGAACAAGAAGATCAACATTCCTGAAAAGCCCGACCAGCGCTATGCGTTCTGCGCGGCAGTGGCGTATCATCTCTGGCGCGGCAAGTCGCCTGAAGAGGAGGCGCAACTGCTGTCGGGCTTCTACCGCATTGCCATGGCTCTGCCCAGCGACTTTGCCACGATGCTGATGATAGACGCCCTCACTGGAAACCGCAAGACCGATGATCCAAGTGTGTTTGCGGACAAACTATATCATCACAAGGGCTACGCCGCCTGGGCGGAGAAGCATGGCAAGGCGATGCGAGCAAGGATGAGCAAGAAGGGGTTCTAGCATATATGGAAAAGACATTCGAGCAAAAGGCGGCGGCTGTCCTGAAGAGCATGGAGCAGGACAGGCAGAAGCTATTGACACGACAGCCGTTCATCGGTCTGATTCTCATGAATCTGGAACTGGTCCCCATGCCTGGAAACAGATTGCGAACCGCTTGCACGGACGGACGGCGCATCATGATGAGCATCTCTTTTTATGCCAAGCTGGATTTGGAGGAGCGGCTGTTCGTCATGGCGCACGAGGCGTGGCACTGCGTTCTGATGCATGGTGTGCGAGAGCAGACGCGCAATCAACATCTATTCAACATTGCCGCTGACCTGGAAATCCATTTTGTCCTGCAAAAGGAGAAGATGAAAGAGCCCTTCGTCCTGCCACACGATCCTGCATGGGATGGACTTTCCGCAGAGGAAATCTACGAGATACTTGGGCATAAACCTCCAAGGAAACAAAATGGTGGCAATTCTCCTTCCAACGGTGAGCACAAGAACCCTGGAAAGGAATCGGAGCACATCAAAGGGCAGGAAAACGGCGAGGGTTTTGACGAGCATAGCTTTTCTGGTGGAAGCGAGAAACCTCAAGAGGAGACTGAAATGGGAAAAGGCAAAGGGGGCAACATGGCATCTGAGGGAAAAACATCCTCGACTGGAAAAGGCGGAGCAGGTACAGATCCGCAAAAAGACAGTGATGAACAAAGGGGAAACAAAGACAGTGGCAATTCAGAAAACAGTTCCAGTGAAGCCGCGAGTTCAGACAACGGCGAAAATGCAGATGGCGACAGCACGACAGGAGAATCCAGCATTTCAGAGACGCCAGCCTGGGATGCGCAATCGGTGGAATGGATGCGCCGCATCGTCATACAGGCAGCCCAGATCATGGAGCGCACGCAAGGGCATCTTCCCGCACATATCCAAGGCATCATAGAGAAGCTCCGCAAGCCAGAACTGCC
>JAGCTA010000345.1 GCA_017963875.1 Victivallales bacterium
AGGCGGGGCCTGTCGCACTGCGTGCGAACGCTTCGCTCATCCCCGCCTGCTATTTATTCCATGACTGATGTTTACAGGGAGGTGGAAGCAGGCGGCAATCCATCATGCCGCGCCTTTCAAAAGGGAAAATGCCCTCCAGACCGCGTGGGGCTAATTTTTTGAAAAAAAAAAAAAACACGTCTCCCCCACTGCTTGCAATCATCATAAAAACCCCAGGTTGAGCGAAGCGAAACCTGGGGTTAGGAAGCCTCAAAAGAATTCCGACCTCGAAGAGGTCGAACCTACCCTCATGGAGAATAGAGCATTTGTTGGTTGACTATATGTTCAAGCAAGGAGTTGTCGTTCAATGAAAAAGGTTGTGTTGATTCTTGTGGATGGAATGCGTCCAGATAGTCTTGACGCATGTGGGCATCCATTTGTCAAGGAAATGATGGCGCACAGTGTCTATACGTTGAAAGGGCAGACGGTCATGCCGTCTGTAACGCTACCCTGCCACATGTCGCTTTTCCTCAGCGTTCCATCGGAGAGACATGGCATATTGACCAACACGTATGTTCCGCAGGTCCGTCCGATAAACGGCATCTGCGAGGTGCTGAAGGCGGCGGGAAGGAAATCCGCCCTTTTCTATAATTGGGAACCGTTGAAGGACCTGGCACGTCCAGGCTCGCTTTGCTATGCCAGTATGGTTGCGGGAAACTGCTATGGTTATGAAGTCGCCAATCAGGAACTGACGGAAAACGCCGTCCGTTTTCTGAAGTCCAATGTCGCCGATTTTACCTTCCTGTATTTAGGCTGGACGGATGAGGCAGGGCATGCACAGGGCTGGATGGGAGAGGAATACATGCGTTCCGTATATGAGAGTTTTGCATGCATCGAAAAAGTAGTCAAAACGCTTTCAGACGATTATCTGACCATTCTGACAGCCGATCACGGTGGTCATGACCGTTCGCATGGAACAGACAAGCCAGAGGATATGACCATTCCGATTCTCTTCTATCATCCATCCTTCATGCCCAAGGAGTTGGATGCGGCAAACATTATTGACATCGCGCCGACGATTACGTCCGTTCTAGGTGTCGCCCCAGATGGCGACTGGGAGGGACGCGCACTGCAACTCTGACCTCATGCCACACGTTGTTATTTCTTTCCGTACCACTTGCGAAGGACGGCCTCGGCGGGTTTGCCCTGAATGGTGAAGCCGCAGTCGCCGTTGGGGTCGATATGGTAATGGGGGCGGTTTTGGGTTTCATCCCATTTCCACCAGTAGAGTCCAAGCCACTCGGGCAAATCGCTGAAAGTCGTGAATAGGGCATCCATGTAGGCTGCCTGCTCCTCGCCGTCATACGGGGTATTGGTTATGTAATTATACGGCTGCCCGATACAGCCATGGGCAGAACGGACGCCAGCCTCGGTGAAGGCGATGGGCATGTTGTTGAACCTTTGTGAAATCTCGTGGATTTTCTGTTTTCTATCCGAAAGGAAGGCGACCATTTCATCGCGTGTGACTTTGGGGGCCGTGGGGAATGACGCAGGGTCAATCAGGTCTGTGGCTGGCGGATAGTAACTGTAACTCAGGAAATCAATGTCGCTGAACCAGTCGAGCGTTCGGTTTTTGCGTGACAATGGCGTGAATTCGTATGTGATCGGACCTGAGAAACGTTCTCGAACGCGCTGGATCAGTTTGCGCCAACGGTCGCTTTGTCCTTCGGTCCCATAGAGTTCCGCTCCAATCATCATCGCCTCAATTTTGTTCTTTTCGGCGAAATCAGCACAGAAGCAGATTGCTTTTGTGTAACTGTCGAACCATTCGTCCCAATAATGTATTTCAACCTCCTGGATTTGACGGCCTTCTGGGAAGGTGACGCTGCCCATCCAGGCACTGTCCAGCGGTGTCAGGCATGGCTTGAAGAGGATGCGGATGCTCTGTTCATGAATCAAATCCGCCATGCGTTTGAGTTCCTCTTCGCCGCTTGAGAATTCAAAATCCAGGAAGACCTTGCGCGAGTAGTAGGCCTCTTGGCAGATATTGAGGTTCAATGTCGTCCAGTTGACTCCTGTGGCGGCCATTACTGCGGGCTGTTTCTGGATGTCTTCCCTTGAATAGTATCCGCGCCGTGCCATGAATCCCAAGTTCATGCCGCAGTGGATTTCGTTGAAGAGCGGATGGTCTTTGAACCGCTCGGGGATGAGGCATTTGGATTGATCGAGCATTTTGTTTCTCCTAATAGTTGTTATACGTTGATGATAGCCCGTTCGACGGATTGCAGTTTGTTCATTGTCCGTTCTCCAGACGGCGACATATCTCGATGGCTTTCAGTAGGTAGCGCGGAATATGGAAAAAGCCTTTGAAACGACCGCCTTTGTACTGATGCTCCCGAATGCCGTCCGTCTTCGCATACGGGAAATATTCGAGGAATTCGTCATCTCGCAGTTCCTTGACAAAATAGTCGTTTATCATGTTGAAGATGTGCAGGAATTCGTCATTTCGAGAGCTTTCAAAACATCTGAGCATCGCCAAGGCCCCCTCGCATTGCGGCCACCATGCCTTCAGCATCGATTCTCGAGGAAGTAACGGAAGACCTTCTAAATCAACGAAATACCGTATGCCACCGTTTGTACTGTCCCAGCCGATTTGGAAGATGGCGCGTGCTGTCTCCTGACACCATTCTGTTAACTGTTGGTTGGGGTGGCTATGCTCATATTCAAGGATGAAGGCGATTCCCTCCAGACCATGGCCAGGATTGACCAGCCGTCCGCCTTGCGTATCCGTCGCAAAAGAGCCGTCACAGTTCTTCTGCTCCAGAAGAATATGCTTTTCTGGATGGCGGAAACTTTGGATTTTATCGATGACCGCCTGGATTTTCTGGTCTGACACGGACTCGGGAGAGGCTTTTTGCAGGGTGATGAGGACATTGAGTTCAATCATTGGAAACGCCAGGCGGGCGGTGCAGGTGTTTCCTGGATAGGATGGATTGAACGCTTCCGCGCGGGCGGTGTTCGCCTGATAGATGCGGAGCGCATTCAGGGATTCCTCCAGATATGTCTTGTTGTGCGTTGCAGCGTATAGTTCGGCACACGCCAATGCAGCGAAACTTTCCGAGAAAATCTCCGAACCTCCCTCGCTGTCTGAGATGGCTTTTCCATCGCGTGAAAGGAGGTAATGATATGAGCCGTCGGCTTTTTTGCCATAGCGGAAGAGGAAATCCGCTCCGTCCTGGGCGTATTTGAGGAAACGGTTGTCGCGGAATTCGCTGTTGAAAAGTGCGACAAACATATATATCTCGCGCCATTGCATCCACATCTGCTTGTAGGTATCGTAGATCGAACCGTCGCGGTTCAGGCAGGAGAAGAAGCCTCCGTAGTCTTTGTCGATGCTATGCTGTTCCCAGAAGGGAATGATGGATTTTGTCAGTTCCTCGGTCAGACGAGTCCGCAGACGGGAGAACGTATCAGGCGAAGAGTTTCCAATGGTTGAAGGCGTGCTGTTCATTGCATCATGTGGGGGAGAGTTTAGTGGTTAAAAACATATTGATTAAATATACGTCGATGCCATGGCCATTTCAAGGCTGGAAATGGTGCGCTTCCAGATGTTTTTCAACAATGTTGAATTTTGGAAAGAGAATCATGGCTTGGATTTTGAGTCCTTGGATGATAGGCTACCCTTCTTGTTAAGATAGAGCGAAGAAACAAAATACCGAGAAAACACAAAACAAAATACCGAGAAAACA
>JAGCTA010000346.1 GCA_017963875.1 Victivallales bacterium
ATAGATTATTGCCCGATGCATTCAGTCTGGCGTCAACCGCGTTGTCCAACTTGACGTTGGTTAGATTCATCGTGGACGAACGTGTTTCAATCAGATTGTTGTTTTTCAATTCCAAAAGGTCGTCGTCCTGGCCTTTGATATTCAGGTTCCTTCCGTTGGAAAGGATGCGTCCGTTGTTCACAATATTCGCATAGAACACGGGATCGTAGCTGCCAAATGAAGCGGAGGTCTCGAGCGTCAGGTTCTCACCAATGGAGAATGCGCCCGATGCGTAGCCGCTGTCGCCCAGGCTGCTGCCTTGCAGGAATGCAATGGTTCCGCTTCCGCCAAGTTCGGCTGTCCCAGCGGCTGCCAGCGAGCCATGGGTCGCCAGCACTGTCCCGTTTACGATGAAACTGTCCTTTAGCGTCAAGACGCTTCCGACATTCATGGTACCTTCCGCGTCCACGGTCACGCCGCTCATCTGCGTCGCCCCGTTGACATTAAGATATGCGCCTGTAAGAATGCCGTTTGTGACTTGGGTGCCTGCACCGAAATACAGATTCGCGCCCGATGCGTTCAGCCTGGCGTCAAGCGCGTTGTCCAACTTGACGTTGGTAAGATTCATCGTAGATGAACGTGTCTCAATCAGATTATTGTTTTCCAATTTCAGAAGGTCTTCGTCCTGCCCCTTGACATTCAGGTTTCTTCCATCAGAAATAATGCTTCCGTTGTTCACAATGTCCGCATAGAACACGGGATCGTTGCTGCCAAATGTAGCAGTGGTCTTGATCGTCAGGTTTTCACCAATGGAGAATGCGCCCGATGCGTAGCCGCTATCGCCCAGGCTGCTGCCTTGCAGGAATGCAATGGTTCCGCTTCCGCCAAGTTCGGCTGTCCCAGCGGCTGCCAGCGAGCCATGGGTCGCCTGCACCGTCCCGTTTACGGTGAAACTGTTCTTTAGCGTCAAGACGCTTCCGACATTCATGACCCCTTCCGCGTCCACGGTCACGCCGCTCATCTGCGTTGCCCCGCTGACATTCAGATGTTCGCCTGTAAGAATGCCGTTTGTGACTTGCGTGCCTGTGTCGAAATTCAGATTAGCGCCAGATGCATTCAGCATGGCGCCGTCCGCGTTGTCCAGTTTGACGTAGGAAAGTCTTATCGAGGATTCACCCGCCGCAATCAGATTGTGGTTCTCCAATTCCAGAAGGTCATCGGCCTGGCCTTCGACATTCAGGTTCCGTCCGGCGGAAAGGATGCATCCGTTGTTCACGATGTCCGCAAAGAACCTGGGATCGTATCCGCCAAATGATTCAGTTGTCGCAAGCGTAAGACCTTCCCCTACAGTGAATTTATCCGTGGATTCTATACTGGCGCCCAACGTGCTGTCTTTCAAAAATACAATGTACCCCGTTCCCGCCAGCGAGGCGGTTTCTGTGTCATTGGCAACTAGTGTTCCTCCATGGAGCCAGGTGCTTCCCGTGACGGTCATGGAGTTCGTTTTTGTGGTTCCCTGAACGTTTAGTTCTCCCGATACCACAATGTTCGTTGATTCCAAGCCTGCATTGAGCCAGGTGCTTCCCGTTACAGTCAAGGTATTCGCTTTTGCGATGTTCTGAACGTATAAATCGCCTGCAATATTGATGTTTGTCGATTCCAATACTGCATAGACTCTGAATTCGGCACCATCCTCGACGGTAAGGGATTCCAAAACAACATCCTTGTTTGCATAGATGTATTCATAGCCATAGGAGGAATAGTTGTTGGCGATGGTGGCGTCGGTCCCCGCGAAGATTGACGGCGCAGGAACATCCATGTTCACTTCGCTTACGACAGTATTGCCCCAGTTGTCCATCCGATATCTCCACCGGTAATATAGGTTGGTATTTTCATCGAAGGTGTAGAAATCGAAGCCGCCAAGCCAATAGAAATCGTTTCCACCTGTTACATCAATAATGCGTGATTGGCCTCCAACGGTGTATTCATTGTAGTAGCGGTAAATTTCGAATGTTGACATAATTCATGACCTCTTCTTGACAGTCCCGAAATCACCATCGATTTGAGACTCAACATATAAAATATCCTCTAATATATCTCTCCCGCCAGAATTTTACGAGAGGTTAACACCGTCTTTTCATTGTTTTTTCTGGTATTTTTCTGGTATTTTCACAGAAAACATTGTGGAATCGGAACTCTTTTCCTCCAGATTATGCTCATATTCCAAATGTCAGAGGCCATTAACTGAAAATCAACTTGTGACCACAGGTTCGACAAAATGGTGCAGTCTTGTTTGCAAAAAGGGACTGCACCATATATAGTGTGCAATATGCTTGAAGTATGAAAATGACGGGGTGGCTCTCAAATGTGAAAACAGTGGCTCTCAAGCGTGAAAATACTCAATGTTTCGCACACTTTACGATATCCTAGGCGTACGATCTAATGCGACATTCAGCGAATTGAAGGCCGCGTACTATGCCCGCGCAAAGCAGTGCCATCCAGATTTGAACGGGGGGACGGCGGAGGCGACGGCGGAGTTCCAGCGGCTTGTGAATGCGTTCGACATCCTCTCCGACCCTTCGACACGGCGAAAATACGATGAACAGCGAGCCGCGATTGACAACCCCATGCCAAACGCCAATGGCTTTCATTCTCCAGGCGAACATATCATGGACACAATCGCAGATGATATACTCGAGGAACTGGTCGTAGGGAACAATTTGTCGCCATCTCAGACGACGTTGCAGAATCTGATGCTTGATTTGGTCAAGACATCGCATTTCATCATGTTCCGCGAAGCGAAGGACGCCTATCAGGCAAAGCATTACAGCCGTTGCAGGCATTTATGTTCAAAACTTGTCGAGTTAAGTCCGCAGAATATTCTTTATCATTATTATCTTGCCGAAGCGGCACGGCATGTCGGGCATGACGTCCAGGCACTGCGTCATTACCGCAGGTGCATCGCCATCGGTGCGCAGCGGATGCCGCCGCAGCATCTTGTGAGAATCCACAGGCATTACAGGCGTTTGCTGGAGCACCAGGGGGTCGTCGGCAGATTCCTCGCCTGGCTGGCAGGTGATTTGCCTACAGTGAATATATCAGAAGAGGAACGGACGCAAAGGGATATGGATGCATTTTTCTCAAAGGCACTCGCGAAAAAGCACAATAATCCTTCCCTTGCGCCTCGTCCAGAGCGAAAACTGCTGAAGAACAAGTGATTATAGGTAAAAACCGTTTGTGTAAGGCAGTCTTCTTGTCATGAAGAGGCGATGAACGCCAATCGTTTAACGTGCCTTCTTGCGTTTCAGGACAACTTCATCGGCGATTGACTGCGGCACTGGCTCGTAGAACTCGAACTGCATGTTGAATCCTGCACGCCCCTGGGTCATGTTGCGCAACTCGGAGGCGTATCCGAACAGATTCGCCAGTGGACACAACGCCTTGATTGACTGTCCCTTGTCCCCCAATGCCTCCGTGCCGAGCACGCGGCCACGGCGGCTGCACAGGTTGCCCGTAATCGTCCCAACATAGTCCACAGGGGTGTTCACGGTCAGTTTCATTATCGGCTCAAGCAATTGCGGTGCCGCCTTCATGAAGGCGGCCTTGAAGCCTGATGAGGCGCACGTCCTGAAGGCGATTTCAGAGGAATCGACAGGGTGGTACGAGCCGTCAGTCAGCGTGACCTTGACGTCCACGACAGGGAAGCCAGCCTTTGGACCTTCCTCAAGCGCGTCCCTGATGCCTTTTTCAATGGCGGGGACGTATTCCTTGGGAATATCTCCACCTTTGACCTGGTCTTCAAAAACAAATCCGCTGCCTGGCTCCAGAGGTTCCAGAGTGAAGACGACGTGGGCGTATTGTCCATGGCCACCCGTCTGTTTCTTGAAACGCTCTTCATGCTCAATAGTCCGTGTACATGTCTCGCGATAGGAGACTTCTGGCGCGCCTGTCTCAACGCTGACGTTGAATTCGCGGCGGAGGCGATCAACGATGATTTCGAGGTGGAGTTCGCCCATGCCTGAAATGATGGTGCTGTTGGTTTCCTTGTCAACGCGAACCGTAAAAGTCGGGTCCTCTTCTGCCAGCCTTGACAGTGCGGTCATCAGTTTGTCACGGTCCGCATGGCTTTGCGGTGTGACGGCGATGGAGATGACAGGGGCGGGGAATTCAATGGATTCAAGGACGATGGGATGCGCTTCGTCGCAGAGTGTATCGCCAGTCACGGTATCGGCAAGGCCGACAACCGCGCCGATTTCGCCAGAATGAAGCACTTCGACGATTTCCTGATGATTGGCGTGCATTCTGAAAATACGTCCAACGCGTTGCTGTTTTCCCTTGGTGGCATTATAGACATACGAGCCAGATACCAAATCTCCAGAATAGACGCGGACATAAATCAGTTTGCCAGTGTGCTTGTCTGCAACGACTTTGAACGCCAATGCGGACAAGGCCGTGTCTTCGCTGCGACGCACGCCTTCTTCGCCGTCTGGCAGATGACCGAGTGCGGGCTTTGAATCCAATGGGCTGGGGAGATAATCCACGACGGCGTCCAGCAGCCGCTGGATGCCTTTGTTGCGAAATGCGGAACCGCACAGGACAGGACATATCTTCTGCGCATGGACGGCTTTCCGTATGGCAAGCATGATTTCCTCGACGGAAATCGGCTCGTCAGCAAAGAATTTCTCCAGCAGGGCATCGTCCATTTCAGCCACGCTTTCAATGAGGTTCTGGCGGTATGGCGCGGCATATTCCTGTAGTTCTTCAGACAGCGGAATATCCTCTGGATACGTGCCTTTCTTGTCTTCAATGTATTTCACCTGGACATTATGCACGAGGTCGATGATTCCCTGAAAATCGGGCCCCTGGCCGACAGGGATCGCCAAGGGCACGGCGTTCGCCCCCAAAATGTCCTTGATTTGCTTGACGACAGAGAAAAAATCCGCTCCGACTCGGTCCATTTTATTGACGAAGCAGATGCGCGGGACGCCGTATTTTTCCGCCTGGCGCCAGACGGTCTCAGACTGTGGCTCGACGCCGCCGACTGCACAGAAAAGCCCTATGGCACCATCAAGAATACGAAGAGAACGTTCGACTTCAACCGTGAAATCGACATGTCCAGGAGTGTCAATAATGTTAATTTGGTGGCCTCTCCAAATGCAGGTTGTTGCCGCGGAAGTGATTGTGATGCCGCGTTCCTGCTCCTGGACCATGAAGTCCATTGTTGCCTCGCCATCATGCGTTTCACCAAGTTTATGTGTCCTGCCCGTATAGAAAAGAATACGCTCGGTACAGGTGGTCTTGCCTGCATCAATATGCGCCATGATGCCGATATTGCGCACTTTGTCAAGTGGATACTTCCTGTCTGACATTCTCTGTTTCCTGTTGAATTTTCGCTATATTTTTATTGGTATTACTATAGCCGAAAAAGAGAAAATAACAAGACAAAACATGACAATACAGGTGTTTTAAAGTCAAAATATGTCAACTTTAATTCAGGGCTGTTGTTAATCTGGGAAATCCATATTGTTTCATTCAAGTGAAAGCAATCATATCATTTATGATAACTTGATATTTTCGTCTTTCAATTTATACTAAACAAATGTACACACTTGTGGTGGTAAAATGCCGAATGGCGAAGAAGAAAGTATTCTTGCAATGAATTTGGCTTCAATAGGCGAAAACTTATCGGAAGGCATCAGAAGGCTAAAGGATGTTGGTATTGACAATGCTCGGTCTGAGGCCTGCTGGATGCTGGAGGAATTGATGAATGTTTCCGCATCGGAAATGGCGTCAAGACTCTCCACGGAACTGCCAGAAGAGGTAAAGGATGCTTTCTGGGTGCAGATTCGCCGTCGTGCGTCAGGCGAACCATTGCAGTATGTCATTGGAAATGTGGATTTCTACAATGTTCGTCTGTCCGTTGGACGGGGTGTGCTGATTCCACGCCCTGAAACAGAGGAACTTGTTGAACTGGCCGTGTCGCTTGTGAATGAAGTCCCAGAGGCGATCTGTGATGTCTGCACTGGTTCTGGCGCAATCGCGTTGGCGCTTGCCAAGGAATTCCCAACGACGAAGGTCTTTGCCACTGACATTTCCGCTGATGCTCTGCACTGGGCAGAACGCAATCGCCAGGCATTGGAATTGATGAACGTGTCGTTTTTCCATGGCGACTTGTTCAATCCGCTGCCAAGTGGCCAGTCTTTCGGGATGATTACCGCGAATCCGCCGTATGTATCAGAACGGGCGTACAATGGATTGGATTCCGTCGTCAGGGACTACGAACCGAAAATCGCGTTGGTTTCGGATGACATGGGTATGGGGCTTTTGAAGCGCATTGCCGTCGAGGCAAAGGAGCGGCTGCTTCCAGGTGGCTGGCTTGTCTGTGAAATCGGTGATGACCAAGGGGAGGCGATAGCCAGATCCTTTCAGGAAGAGGGGTATGTAGACATACGCATCTGCAAGGACATGGCGCATTTGGACAGAATGGCAATTGGAAGGAGAAAAGTTGCCTGATTCTATGAAGGCAAATTATGGTTCTGAGCAATTAATCATTGACATAATTTAAGATGTGAGGATTGTTAAATGCTGTATTATCTTGTTGCACTTGTGTTGAAATCGTTGTTGTGGCTTCGCTATCGCGTCAAGGTCACGGGACTTGATGAAGTCGTCAAGGGCGGTCGGAAAGGCGTTCTTTTTCTTCCGAATCATCCAGCGTTGATTGATCCTGTGATATTATCGACTGTTTTGGCCTTCAAGTTCAGGCCGCGTCCGTTGGTCGATGTGAAGCAGGTCCGTGGTTCGATGCTGAAGTACATAAAGGGAATCGTCGGTGTCCTCGAATTGCCTGATTTGGGTATCTTGGGATCGGTGGGGAAGGAAAAGGTTCTCGAACAGATTGGCAATTGTGTTGAAGCACTCAAGGCAGGGGATAACCTTTTGATGTATCCTGCGGGACGGCTTTATCGTACTCGATATGAGAAACTACGCGGCAACGGCGGTGTCGAGCGCATACTCAACATGTATCCCGATGTTCGCATTGTCCTTGTCCGCACCAC
>JAGCTA010000347.1 GCA_017963875.1 Victivallales bacterium
CGCCGCCATTGGCGACATAATAGATTTCCTGGCGTTTTTTGACTTCCCTGTTTGCCGCGCTGTATGTCGAATAGCAATAGAGTCTTGGGGCGACTTGCAGTAGCAGATGGAGCGTATGGCCGTTTTCGACTTCCATCTGAGGCTTCTGGCCACCGCCGATAAACGGCCCGACTCGGAAGGTCCCATAGACTTTTTTTGAGTCCTCGGCGCGCAGGCAGTAGAGGCTGCCTTCCGTGTCTCTGAAGCGGAGTAGGACGAAATTGATCATCTGAATCATGTCGTGAGCATTTGACGATGGCAGGCCCATGGTGCATTCATCCTCCTTGATGCCATCCCGAATCTCAAAATTGAGCGTATTGCTTTTGTAGCGGACAGGCAGGCGGCTGTGTTCCACGATGGCTGTGACAGTATAGCCGTCTTCCCGCTGGAGATTAAAGAGATTGTTGAAACGAAGGTAAAGCATCTTTGTTTCATTCGGTGCCATGATGAGATTGGAAAGCGGGTTCGCGTTCAAGTCAAGAGGCTTAACGTGCCGCCCAGAAATACTTGAGACATGGAAAATCAGGCTGCCTTTTTCATGGGCCTTTTCGCCGCCAAAGATCAGTGTATTTCCCGAGAGGTTCGTGATGGTCACTCTAAGGCGGATAGGTTCATAGCGCAGATAGGCAGGATGATTGCTTTCGAGTTTCAGGCTGATTTGCGCCCATGAACATACGGATGCCAGCAATGCAAATAACAAAATCATGCGTTTCATGTCATTTGTCTCCTATGTCTCCATCGATTGATTCAATTTCTTGAGTATGGCCAAAGCCACGGTCTGAGGGTCGGTTCCTTCCGAGCAGCGCGACTCGCCGTATGGGCAGTCATGCCTGAAGCACGGGCTTTCGGAGCATTTTGAACAGAAAACCGTATGGAAATCTGTCGGGCCAAACGGTCCAGTCAGATTTGGATTGGTTGCCCCGAACAGAGCGACGGTAGGGACATTCAGTGCGGCGGCCAGGTGCATTGGACCGCTGTCGTTGGTCAAGAGCACCGTGGATGCCGCCAGAAGAGCCGCCAGTTCCGTCATGGAACTTTGGCCTGTGAAATTCAACGGCTTGGCGATGCGGCAGGCCGCCGCGACTGCTTCAGCGCGTTTCGTTTCGGATGCTGTGCCAAGCAGCCAGCACCGCGTGTCTTCACGTTCCTTGACGACATTGTCCAGAACTTTCGCGAAGAAAGCAACTGGCCAATTTTTGCTGTTCCATCGTGAACTGTGACCGATGGCGAGAACTGGCGTATGGTCTGTCGCATCCAATTTGACACGGGCATTCTTAAGTTGTTCCTCGGGAACAGCCAGCAATGGGCCAGTGGGGGTATGGATGACGTCATTGCCATCAGGAAATGCCGCAGACGCCAATTGTAGATTCTTTTCGACGGCATGTCCTTTGGCGATTGAAATTGCCTCTGTATAGAAAAGAGGTGAGAACTCGCGTCCGTCGGCAAAACCGATTCTGCGCGGGGCATGGCTGAAATACGCCATCAGGCCGCTTCGAAGCAGGCCCTGAAAATCTATGGCGACATCATATTCCTCTGACTGGAGTACTCGCTTGAAAGAACGAATGACTCCGCGCTTCCAGATCTGCTTTCTTGGAAATTTCACGATTCTGTCGATTCCAGGTGCCAGACCGAGCAAATCGCTGAAGGATTCGTTGACAATCCAGGAAACTCTGGTCAAATCGGCTCCAAGGCGTCGCCGAATCAAGGCAAGTGCGGGCAATGCATGAATCACATCGCCTAAACTGCTAGGTTTTATGACCAGCAAGCGTGTCATTGGCTTCTATCGCCCCAAGGCGAGCCGTGTGGCAAGGCGTTCAGGCAGGCCTGCATCAAGAATTTTCTGCTGTGTGGTTTCCAAATCGTAGTCCAGCCGTGTCAGAGTGACAGTCTGCTCGGAAGAATCGAAAATGGCTATAGAAGCCTTCGGGTTGCCATCGTGAGGCTGGCCGACGCTGCCGACGTTTATCAGGTATTTGTGGTTTGGTTCAAGGTGGATGACATCATAGAAGCCACCAGTGATTGTTGACTCGAATTTGTCAAACATCAGCGGAACATGTGTGTGCCCGACGAAGCAGATGGGGAATTTCTGATATGCGAGGCTGGTCTCGGCGCTGTAACGGTCAAAGATATACCCCCAGCCCTTGGGATTGTCCAATGTCGCGTGGACGATTTCGATGCGGCCATAGCCTGGAATAATGATGTTTTTCTTGTAATCCAAGGCTGTCAGGTATGCCAAATCGTCCTTTGTCATCTGGTCGCGTGTCCATTCGACGGCCTGTGCCGCCATGGGGTTGAAACCGATAGTCTCCTGTCCGTTTGAGACATAGTCATCGTGGTTTCCCTTGACCAATCCAAGCAAATCGAGTTCACGAATGGTTTTCAGGCATTCATGCGGGTTGGCGTTATATCCGACCACATCACCGATGCAAATGAATTTTTCCGCGCCTTCGGCCTTGGCAAAATCCAAAACGGTATTCAGTGCTTCGAGATTTCCATGTATATCGCCTAAAATCGCATACTTCATTTGTTTTCCCTCGATTATTTGAAACTACGGTCTTCTGGTGAAATCACCAGATTGCCGTCATTAATTGTTGAGACTATGGATTGGCGCAGGAATATGTCCTGCATAGTTGATGAAACGGGTGGATTTTCCCTGATTCCTTACAGGCATGATTGTTCCGCCGCCGAAGAGGCCGCCGAATTCCACGCGTTCGCCTGCCTTTTTGCCTGGAACAGGGATAAAACGCACTGCCGTTGTCTTTTTGTTGATCATTCCGATTGCCATTTCATCGGCGATCATTGCCGAAAGCGTTTCCGCGCTTGTGTCGCCAGGGACGGCAATCATGTCAAGCCCGACGGAGCAGACGCACGTCATGGCTTCGAGTTTTTCCAGACTCAGTTCTTCCCTTTCGGCGGCTGCCGCGAGGGTTGAATCTTCGAGAACTGGAATGAAGGCACCACTGAGTCCGCCAACGGATTGTGATGCAAATGCGCCACCTTTCTTCACGGCGTCGTTCAGCATGGCGATGCAAGCAGTGGAGCCTGGGGCACCAATGGCATCCAGACCAAGGGAGAACAGAATCTCGCCGATGGAATCGCCGACTTTCGGCGTGGGAGCCAATGACAAATCCACGATGCCAAACGGTACATTCAGGCGTTGTGCGACTTCACGGCCGAGCAATTCTCCGCAGCGTGTGACTCGGCAACTCGTTTGTTTGATTTCCTCCGCAAGGTCGTCCAAACCGAGATTTTCTGCGCCGTCGCGTTCGATTCGCCTTTCCAAAGCCCGTCTGACGACACCTGGACCGCTGACACCGACATTGATGACGACCTCAGGTTCGCCGTGGCCATGGTAGGCACCCGCCATGAATGGATTGTCTTCTGGCTGGTTGGTGAAAATCACCAGTTTGGCGCATCCGAAACCGTCCTGGTCGCGGCTGCCTTCAGCAAGCGTCTTCAAAATCTGCCCAAGGCGTTTCACCGCGTTCATATTGATGCCAGCCCTGCTGGAACCGACATTGATGGACGCGCAGACCTTTTTCGTTGACAACAATGCCTCTGGCAGAGTGTTGATGAGAATATCATCGGCGGCGCTGGCACCTTTCTGCACCTGGGCACTGTAGCCGCCGATAAAATCTACATTCACGGAGTGCGCCGCCTGGTCGAGGGCTTTTGCAAGCGCGATAAAGCCTTCTGGTCCATGACCTGCGGCGATGTCGGCGGCGGGGCTAACAGCCAGACGCTTGTTGACAATGGGGACGCCGTATTTTGTCACAACCTGTTCACACGCATCGACAAGGTTTCCTGCGAGACGTTCGATTTTGCTGACAACCCTCTGGCAAAGCACATCAATGTCATTATGTCTGCAATCCAGCAGGTTGATGCCCATGGTAATGGTACGGACATCCAGGTTTTCCCGTTGGATCATGTCAATGGTATTGATAATCTGTTCTGATCTCATCATGGCTTCATTGTTCTTTTCATTGCTGCTGACGACGCATCGCGGTGGCGGCTGCCGTCGCTATTATTTCCTAAACGGATCGATTTGCCAGATTTCGCTGGCGTAGTTTGAGATGGTGCGGTCGCTGGAGAATTTGCCAGCGCGGGCGATATTTATGAGAGAACTTCTGAGCCATGCCTTGCGGTCACGGTAGCGCATATCTACGATTTCCTGAGTGCGGACGTAATCGCGTAGATCCGCGAGGAGCATATAGTAGTCTCCATTGTCCAGCAGTGCGCGCCAGACAGGGTCGAACATGCCTGGTTGCAGGAGCGAGAACGTATTGAGTCGGAGATGGTCGAGTGTGCGACGGATTTCCGCGTCTGAATGGTAGATATCCCATGGGGAGTAGTTTTGGCGGCGTTGCTGAACTTCCTCCGCGCGCATGCCGAAGATGAAGATATTGTCGTCTCCGACTTCCTCATGGATTTCGACATTGGCGCCATCCATTGTTCCGAGCGTCAACGCGCCATTCAGCATCATCTTCATGTTTCCTGTGCCTGATGCCTCCGTTCCTGCCAGTGATATCTGCTCGCTGATTTCCGCTGCGGGGATAATGACTTCGGCAAGGGAAACCCTGTCGTCGGGGAGGAAGACGACATTGATTTTCTTGCTGACATTCGGATTGGCGCGGATGACATCCGCAACGGCGTGAATCAGCCGTATGACAAGTTTGGCGAAAAGATAGCCTGGCGCTGCCTTGCCCGCGAAAATAAACGTCCTTGGCTGGATGTCCAAGGTTGGGTTTTCACACAGGCGGTTGTAAAGCATGATGATGTAGAGTGTCAGCAGCAACTGGCGCTTGTATTCATGGATTCGCTTGACCTGGACATCGAAGATGCTGTCCGTCGAGACGCTGACGCCGATGGTTTCGCGGATGAGATTTGCCAGCCGCTTTTTGTTTTCCGTCTTGATGTCTCCCAGGCGGTTGAGGAAATCATCATCGTCGATGAATTTCTCAAGTCTGCGCAATTCGGAGAGGTCGGTAATCCAGTTGCGTCCGATTTTTTCAGAGATGAAATCTGCCAGCGGGGCGTTGGCGTTCAGAAGCCAACGGCGCTGAGTGATGCCGTTGGTCATGTTTGTGAAACGCTCTGGATACATATCTGCAAAGTCCTTGAATAGAGTATGTTTCAGAATTTCTGAATGGATCCTTGCAACGCCATTGACCTTTTTGGAACCGATAACTGAGAGATTCGCCATGCGGATTTTCTGTGTATTTGGATCGAGGCCCTCGATGATGCTCATACGGCTCAGGCAGCCCAAGTCCCCTGGGTGCATCGCACTGACACGCTGGAGAAAACGGCTGTTGATTTCATAGATGATTTGCAGATGGCGCGGGAGAAGTCTCTCCAGCATCCGAAGATCCCATTTCTCCAGTGCCTCTGGAAGGATGGTATGATTCGTGTATGCGACGCATTGGCTGGTGATTTCCCATGCCTTCTCCCAGCCGAGGTGCTCGTCATCAAGCAGGATTCGCATCAGTTCAGGTATGACGAGGGCAGGGTGCGTGTCGTTCAACTGGATAAACACCTTGTCTGGAAGGTCGCTCCAGTCATTCTTGCGGCGTTTGAACCGACGCAGGATATCCTGCAATGTGCAGGCGACGAAGAAATACTGCTGGCGAAGACGCAGTTCCTTACCTTGGGCAAAACTGTCATTGGGATACAGGACTTTTGTCAGGTTTTCCGCCAAGACCTTGTTTTCGACAGCCTGGAGATAGGAGCCTGCGTTGAAATTCATAAAGTCGAAATCATTGTCGGCACGCGCTTGCCAGAGGCGCAGTGAATTGACCGTCTTGCCTCCGAAACCGACGATTGGTATATCGTAAGGCATTCCAATTACACGTTCTTCTGGCTCCCAACGCCATTCCTGATGCCCATCGATGGTTGCAAAGACGACTTTGCCTCCAAAACACGCCGTGGCAGCGGAGTTCGGACGGATGATTTCCCACGGATAGCCCCTGCGCGACCAGTTGTCTGGCTCCTCAACCTGCTGTCCATTGATGATTTGCTGGCGGAAAATGCCATAGTCATAACGCAGGCCGTAGCCCATGCAGGGGAGGTCGAGCGTTGCCATGGAGTCAAGAAAGTAAGCGGCAAGACGCCCAAGGCCGCCGTTGCCTAGCCCTGGGTCATCGGCGTATGTACGCATGCGGTCCCAGTCCATGGAATCGTTTTTCAGGACTTCTCTTGCGACTTTTTCCAGTTCGAGGTTGATGACATTGTTCCCGAGTACACGTCCGATGAGGAATTCCAGGGAAAGATAATAGACTTCCCTGACATTGTTGCTTTCATATGCCTCGCTATGCGAGAGCCAACTGTCCACGATGCGGTCGCGGATGGCGTAGGAAAAAGCCATGTACCGCTCGAGGTATGTCAGTTCGGAATCGCCAGAGGCCATGGTGTAATGCAAATGATACTCGTATGCGTCACGCAGTTCTTTGACCAGTTGGGTGAATTCGCCGTTGTTGAGTGAAGGCTTGGATATCGTTGTTGGCATTTATGACTCCTGAAGGTGAAAAATAAAAACCATCAACAATAATATGATATAAAACAGAAAAAAAACAAACTGACAGGCATGTGAAATCTTGCCTAAATGCTTTATTTTCCATAAGGGTAGGTTATGGCGGCAAGTTCAGACGGTATTTCAGTTTATTTGCTGTCTGCTTTTTTCTTTTTCTTGGCTTTGTCGGAGTCCTTGTCCGATTTCTTTTTGGAGTCGGCGCCCTTGTCCGACTTCTTTTTGGAAGCGGTGCCTCGATGCTTTGGAATACGGCTTTGTGGATATGATTGAGGACATCGGGAAATGGCTTGTGGTGGGCTTGATTCTTGCTGGACTGATTACCGCTTTCGTGCCTGACGACTTTTTCCTGCGTTTTGCCGGAACGCCCATCGTGAGCATGTTGGTCGTGTTGGCCATTTCCATTCCGATGTATGTCTGCGCCACGGGTTCCATCCCGATTGCCGTGGCTCTGATGTTGAAAGGTATCACACCTGGCGCGGCCTTGGTACTGCTGATGGCAGGTCC
>JAGCTA010000046.1 GCA_017963875.1 Victivallales bacterium
AATGTAGTTCTGGCGGAATTCGATGAGGATGTCAGGCTTCAGCAAGCGCAGACGGCGGATGACTTCGGACAGAAAGACATCGACGGCGGTCTCCAGCGACTTGATGTCGCGCCCCGCGTAGTTTTCCGCGATGGCTGGATCGGGCGTCGGGGCTCTGTCGAAAGAGAAGCGTTCGATGAAATCGAGCTTGAGGCCATCGAGGTCCCAGTCGCGGACTGCATGTTCGTAGATATTGATGAGATACTCGCGGACTTCAGGGAAGCGCGGGTCGAGGACGCCCGCCTGGTGAATCTCCTGAGTATATAGGTATTTGCCCTGGAAACGCTTGAATGCTTCCGTCTTGAAGCCGACGAACGGCACGGAGAACCAGATGAGATAGCGCATGCCTATGGCATGGACGCGTGCCACATGGGCTTTCATATCCGCGAAGCGGCGCTTCGCGACCTTCCATTCGCCGCAGAAGGCGTAAGTGCATTGGTTGTCGTCCGTCTGCCAGCCGTCATCGACGATGATTCCATTCAGGCCGAAGTCCTTTGCGAGCTTGCACTGCGCCTCGATTTCATTCTCGAAGAGGTCCTGGTGGTAGCTGTACCATGAGGAATATATTGCCTCGAAGGCGATGGGCGGCGGTATCAGCGGGCGGTAGAGGTCGTAGGTCTCGAACCACGAGATGGCGTCGCGGATGGCGTCCGCATAGAAGACATCCCTACGGTCGATGCGGATGTCCATGTCGTAGGAGCTGATCGGTGCCTCGGGCGAGATGAAAAGGTTCATCTTCAGCGTGAGCGTGCTGTCGAATTCGCGTACGCCGTTCGTGAATTTGATGGTGCGGAGCGCGTCGGAAGCTGCGACGGTGATGCGGTTGCGGTCGCTGTTGGAGATGAAGCTGAAGAGCGGTGCGCGTTGCGCGATGCTGCTCTGGAAGCTGCCGCCCCATTCAGGCATGATGTTCTGCGCGCCTTCCACTGACGGCGTCCAATAGATTTCCATGTCAGTCAAGGGGATGGACATAACGAGCTCCAGCGGCGGTGGCATAAGTTCCGTCTGTGCCTGCAGATGAAGATGATGGATGGAGACGTCGCCGTCCTCGGAAAGCGTGCTCAATGAAGCCTGCCAGCCGGCGGGGATTTCTGAACGGATGGAATATGCGTTTGCCATGCGGTGAATTTGCGGGTGTTTGTGTTATTATGTTCGACGGTCGTTGAACTAGTCCAACGAGAAAATTCTTTTAACTTAAAAGCAATATATAGTACATTGGCCATTTCACAAATGAATTGGAAAAAGAAAATGCAGAGGCGTCAAAGCTGCCCGAACATAAATATTCGAATCGCCTGTGCGAACTTCGCCTCGTCATTGCTGCCGACGATGTGTGTCGCGGTCGCTTTCGCTCGTGCGCACGCATTGCTGATGACGAATCCCAGGCCGTGGTCATTTCCTACGGCACAGAGACTTGCCTCGAAATATATTGCAGGGATTTTCAACCATTGTTCAGCAACCAATCAATCAAGTTGATGATGCGGATACCTTCATGGTCTGTTTCCTGGTGTCTTGTCCTGGCGATGAGCAATTTTGGGTAAGCATCGCGGTTTTTTTTCAAAGGGGCGAGTTCGCGCTGGAATGTTTCAGGTGCCGAAATGTCATCGCTCACTTGAATGTAAATCTTTTCGGTTCCACGCATGGCGATGAAGTCAATTTCCAGCTCATAGAGTTTTCCAATATAGACCTCATATCCTCTTCGGAGCAGTTCCAGATAGACCAGATTCTCGTAAGCATGGCCGTAATCCATGTTCCGCTGTCCGAGAATCGAATAACGGAAGCCAAGATCGCTGAGAAAAAACTTCTCAGTTGGTGGAGAGATATTTCTTTCCCCGGATGTCGTAACGTTTCACTGGATAGAAGAGGAATGCCTGGGTAAGGTATTCCAGGTAATTCGCAGCAGTGACATGATTGGTCGAAATCTTGTTTTGCACTAGCTGCGTCGCTGACTTGTTTGGAGAGGTAAGATTGCCTACATTATCCATCAGATACTCAGCTTAGTTTTTGCAAGGTGTCACTCCATCGGCTTGCAAAAATATAAAAAACTGAAGTTTTGAAAGTCTAGCTGCTTTGAAACGAGTGGGTCACCGGCGGCAGGCGACCTTTCTTTTCTGTTCAAAATGAAAGCTGAATGTTATTACTCCCGAATCCTGCCGTCCTCCATGTGGAGGATTCGGTCGAATACGTCGAGGGCGCGGGTGTCGTGGGTGACCACGGGCGACAGGCGGAAGTGATAATATGCGGCTCCAACCACAATGATTAGCAGCAGAAGTTTAACTGCGGTCTTTAGATGATGTCTCATTGTTGTGTTTTCCTTTATTCGCGTGGCCGCGGCAATTGCTCTTTGCGTGGCATTGGCAGTCCTGGCAGGAGGACGGCTCGACGGCGCATAGTTCGGCGAAACGGGCGGACAGGGCCTGCACGGTCTCCCAGTTCGCACGGTAGTGGACGAAGTACCCCTTCCGTTCCCCTTTCACGAACCCCGCCTCCCTGAGCACGCGGACATGCACGCAGATGGTCGGCTCGGAGACGTGGAAATGGCGCGCCAGTGCATGGATGCACATCGCCCTCCCGAGCAGCATCCGCACGATTTCCAGCCTCGTGTCGTTGGCCAGCGCCTTCAGCGTCTTAACTGTGTCTATGTTCTCCATTTCCCGTCTCCGGAAGGAAATTGTGATATGTTTCTTGAATAATATTAAGTTATTTCACTGATTAGCAATCTAACTAATCAAACTTAGGCCACAATACAATAACAATCCGCCGCCAGTGACGTGATGTCCGGCGGCCTTTTATCGTCTGGAAGTAGTTTGTAAAAGATCATTCTGGCGGCATTTGAAGTATTATTATATAGGAATATGTTATATCTTATGACAGCGAAAGGAGCAGTCAATGGAACGAAAAATCGGCATTCAGATCACACTCTGCAGGCGGAACGGCGGCAGGCGGGAAAACTGCATCAGTACATAATCAATGCCCGTGGCAGATACTGTCATTATGAATCGTCGGCCCGGGGTGATTTCCTGAGTCCGGCCAAAGATTTCAGCTAC
>JAGCTA010000348.1 GCA_017963875.1 Victivallales bacterium
CCTCAAGCTCACGGTACTCATCATCGGTTATCAATCTCTGGATGTCTTCTATCGTCATAGAGTAAACTTCCTCTTGC
This sequence comes from Victivallales bacterium, assembly GCA_017963875.1. The sequence continues at coordinate 78 of JAGCTA010000348.1, forward strand.
CTATTTAATCGTTATGTATTTCTGAAAACGGCTATTGGGGCTTTGTGGTATGGTCATTGCCAGGCGACCTTGCTCTAATAGAGGAAGAATCACCCTTTTCACAGTTCTTCTGTCTTTGACATGAAGCAACTGTGCCAGTTCAAGCATACTTTTAGGAGTTGAGCAAAACAAGAGCACTTGTGTTTCATTATGTTTGACTTGTGCATCGACTTGTGCATTGACTTGTGCATCGACTTGTGCATCGACTTGTGTATCGACTAAGGTATTAACGTGGGGTGTTTGTGCCTTGCCTTCAAGTCGGTTATATGGGATGGTAACGGAGATAGTGTTCTCTCCAAATTCGAAAATTCCCTTGTCGTAAGCGTTGATGATTTTCGGGACGCCTCGGCCAGTTCGCTCGCTGATGTGCAATTGCAGGAAGATGGTCGAAAGTTCTGGGTTAACTGGCACAGAGACACCTTCAAAGAATCCTTTTACGGTCTGCTTGGGAGGCAACGCCCCGTGCGAGAGGATTTCCACACGGTCGCTGTAGGCGCAGAACATTGGCGAATTGAGGTCCGTCCAACGGTTGTGGACAAAGGCGTTGACAACCGCCTCTCTGTAGGCTTCGGCGTTGAACAGCGGCACTTCCTTCCTCTCCACGACGCGATTGCGCTCGTCGGCCTGGGGGATGTTCAGCACATCGCCAATTTCAAGTGCCTTATCCAGGGAGTAAAGCAGACAAGTGTTGCCAAGTTCGCGGACGGAGTACATCGTGGAAGCTTTGTCCTTGCCATTGAACATGGCAAATCGGATGTTGATTCCGCAGTTATCGGAAAGCAGTTGCGCCAACAGGTTGTACTTGCCGTCGGGCATCAGGAAGCCGAGATTCCGCTTGAAGGTGCGTCTGTTCAGAGTGATTCCCTTGGAGGCATAATAGACAATGAGCTTGTCAAACGTGAGATCTTGCCTAGGTGCCTCCGTGTTGGAGAGTGTCGGAGGTCCATTGCGCAATATCTGAAACAGTTCCGACTCACGTTCGGGGTACTTCGCCAGAACGACCTTGCTAGAGCCGATGCGGAAATAGCGTACATTCGCAAAAGCGGTCGGGACTGTCTTTGCCGCTGAGATTTCCATCAGGACGATTCGCTTGCCTTCCAACTCCAACTCGTGGAAAGCAAAGGCGGTGTCAGGAGCCAACTGCCGCTCTAGATAGTGCGCCAACGGCTCGTGTTTCACCTCCTGCATCTGGTCGAAGTCCGTTCCAACGATGGCATGAGTCTTATCCTCGATTCCCCAGACGAAATATCCGAAATCATGCCCATGGTATGCTGCAGCATTCGCCAACGCGGAGACGTACTCTCCAAGGGCATTCGGCTCATACCAGTTCGCTTTAAATTCAAACCACTCCTGCTCCCTTGGGTATTCCAGAAGGCTCTGAACTGTTTTTATGTATTTAGCAGAAGCTTTCATGTTAATGGCCTCCATTTGCTATTCAATGAATATAGTAACTTGAGATTCTCTTTGAAACGTTGACAATTATGTACTTATTCTTTTTCATGCTGTTGTGACTGTATCTCATTTGTTAATGGCTCGGAACTATCAACATCAAACTTATCTGCCATCGCATAACTATCAAGTTTACTTTCTGAGAGTTTTTCTATCAAGTCCTTCAAATCCGCATATTCTGCATTCTCCAAAATGTCATAATTCATTAACATCCTTATATTACTTCTTGCTTTTGCTAACTTATGAAGCATTGGCAAGATAATATCTTTATTATGTTCTAAATATTCGTTAACATCTTCCAGGGAAAGCGCAAGTTTATATCCGTCAGGAGAACCTGCAATAATAATATCCGCTCTCCTGAGCCCTCCAATAACGTCCACTGTAAAGTTCCTCTTACCAATTATATAACCGTATTCTTTCAAGTACTCAATCAATTTATCGGCGTATATATAACGCAATCCCTCATCTTCAAGTTCACTGGCATCGAACAAGCGCTTTAAAGTATACCATTGCATTTGAACACATTCATCATCGTTGTTTTCGTTTTCTTCGAGAAAACGTAATGCCTGATTATATAGACGATCTCTTAAGTCATCAGCAAAACTCTCATCTTGAATACATGGGGGCGTATCAGATACAAGTTGCTGCTGTCGCGGATAACAAAAATGATCAAGCTCATGACTTTTTAGAATTTTGCGAAAAGCAGGTGAAAAAAAAGCATCTTTCTTCTGTTTATCGAAACAATACGAAAGAGAACCAGCAATAAAGTCAGCTAACTGAATTCCACGATATTTCTTATCATCTACATAATCAAATGAAAAATCGGTATGAAATAACTCCATTGTTGCTTTTTCAAAATATTCCTTGCAACTATTTTCAAAATCTGGGCTTCCATATTTATCTAATAGGCAATGAACATTTCCTGGGAGTCTTTGGAGCATTTGATTTAGTTTTTTATGTAAGTTTTTATAACATGATTTTTTGAAGATAAGGCCACTATCTTCACCTATAAGTTTCTTGTTGCAAATAAGAGCAAAATATTGAAAAGGTAAATTTCCAATTCTATTAAGATATTTTAATCTCTTGGCATGATCACCACCAACCCTACTGCTCTTTAGTTCTGCGCCACCGCATAATTCCTGGCAAAGTTCGTCTATGCCGTTTTCTAAAGCCTGCCGTTCCTCATCCTTGACGAAAACAGCAACCTCAATATATAAATCTGAACTTGGATCTTTTATGTTGACTGTGCCAAACTCGTCAACGTAAACCCAGTATGCTGTGTTATTGTAGCCAGGCATTATGATGTAACTCCCACAATGTTTAATTCTTCAAATTGTTGATAGCCTCCAATAGACTGTGGTAGTCCTTGACGACATCGTAACGCACCTGGGTGAGGGAGAGCTGGTTAAAGATTTTCCGAGCGCACTCGATCTTGATTTCCTCAATGCGACGCAGATCTAGGCTGTCCAGACTCCCCTTGGTCTCCGCGATAAAGTAGATGTGCTTGACTGTGCCGTTGTTGAAGGCAATGGCCCAGTCTGGGGAGTAATCGCCGACTGGTGTGGGGATGAAGAATCCCTTGCGTCCCTTGGGGAGTTTTGCATAGACACAGACTTCCGAGGCTGTCTCCAGTTCCCGAGCAAAATTACGCTCGACACTTTCCTCTGAAGAACCGTCTACAAAGACGAATGGCTGGATGCCTTTCTTTACCCTCTCTGCGTCGGAGTACGGGCGTTTGGTGGTGGGCGAGGTAAAGATAGTGCTTTCAAACTTCTGTTCAGTCTGATTGTAGGCGATGCACTCCACGAAAAGTGAACCTTTTTCTATGTTAATGAGTTTGATGACCTTGGCAATGAATTCCTCTGGATTCAATTTGTATTTGGCAAACTGGAAAGGAGTGATTCTTGTCAGAATTGCCGCTACGCTCCGACGTGTCAGTTTTGTCCCCTCTGTGATTTTTCCAATGAGGTCATATTTTACTTCACTATGCCTGTCTGGCTTGAGATTGTAGGTCTCCGTCTGCTCTCGCACGAATAACTGATGTCCTTTCACGTCGTCGGCATTCATTTCGTCTTTCTGCTCGCCTTTGACAAAAGTGTACTCCAGACTGCTGACGTGCAGGTTCTTGTCAATGGATTCAACGGCATTGGCAATCAACTGTTCAGAATCAAAGGTGACCGTGTAGGCATACTGGTGGTTGATCTGATTCCAAAGTGCCTGGAACTCAGGCTTCCCGAAATTAGCATTAAGATCGTTACGCTGAACTTCAGGCTTATTGCCGTTGTCAAACATTCCAGCCAGCGCCTTCTCGTCAAACACCCCCTGAATCAATTTATGGATTCCATCCGCCATAGGAGCAAGGTCTTCTGGCAACGGTGCAAGCGTCTCTTTCTTCAAATCCTCGTGGTATACATCCGCAACCTTGTTGTCGTCATCCACATAGTCGTTCTTGACAAGATATTTGTAGATGCGGTTTGCCTGCTGTTCGGTAACTTGCACCGTTGTTCCATCGGCTAGCCGTATGCTCTTTCCGATGAAATAACTGGCGGTCACTGTTGTCGGTCGGTCGTAGAGCACTTCCTTGATGCCGTTCTGCAAGTCGTTGACGAATGTGGCATAGTCCTCGCTGGCAATGACAGTCAGGCGATTGATGCGGTGGACATCATCGCCCAGTTTGTCCTTGTCCATTCGCACGAGATCGTCGTTTACACAAATGCGCAGTCCGCGCCCGACTTCCTGACGCTTCTGGATGGTGCTTTGTGTATGCCGCAATGTGCAGATTTGGAAGATGTTGGGATTGTCCCATCCCTCTCGAAGAGCCGAATGGGAGAAAATGAACCTGACGTGCCGATATTCCCCCGAAAGACTGACCAGCAGGTCTTTCCTCTTCATAATCAACTCATAGGCGGAAACATCATCGCTGGAATCACTGCCGCGTTTGAGTGTGCCATTGCAGGCATGACCTTTATTGTCAATGCTGAAATACCCCTTGTGTGTCTCGTGAGTGTCTATCTCATTGAGATACTGCTGGTAGGCGTCTTCTTGGAAAAGAGTTCGGCGAAAATCCAGCTCCTTGTTGTATTCTTCCTCGAAGATGCGTCCGTATTCGCCAAGGATTTCGTTGTCATCATCGTCATACAGGCGGTATTTTGACACTTCGTCAATGAAGAACAGCGATAGTGTCTTGATGCCAAGTTTGAAGAGTTGCTCCTCTTTGTCAAAGTGGGACTTGATGGTTTCGCGGATTTGCAGACGGCGGATTTCCTCCTCGGAAATGTCACCTATCGACTTGCCCAAATGCAATTCATTGCCATTGTCAAAAGAAACCCAACCATCGTCGCGTGCGTCGATATTGGAAATTCTAAAGCCATGGCGGTACTGTTCCAATTGGTTGGAAGCAGCATAGAGGTCGTCGCCGACTGACAACGTGTGCCGTTCCCGCTTGACGCCGTTCTGATGCGAAACCTCGAACTCAATGGAAGCTCTGGGCTCACTGTTGCCATCCAGCACAATTCTGTCAAGGTATATGTAACTGCTCAATCCTTGGAAATTGCGAATTTCAAAGCCCTTGACTTCAATTTTCTTGACCAGTCGTTTGTTGTAGGCATCCAATGCATCAAGAACATAGACGGGATTATGCGTGTCCTTGTGCGTTGCGGAATAGTTCAGTGAAAAGAGGGGCTGGAAATTCGCCAATGCGCGCCTGGTCACATCGCCGCCCATCTTCTGCGGTTCGTCCAGTATAAGAATGGGATGGAGTTGGCGGATGACGTCGATTGGCCGCCTTGAGCCGAAACTCTCCTGCTCGGTGTAGATGATGCGGGCCGCCTTGTCGCCGCCTCGCCCCTCCTTGTTCTTGCTCTCGTCCAAAGAAGCCGCAAATGCTTGAGTATTGATAATCATCACGGCGATTTTGGGATTGCGTGCGAATTCGTCCAGCAGACGCAGATCTGAACTGTCGTAGACGAAGAAGTCCGCTACTTCGTGGTACTCCTCACGGAAATGCTCCACCGTGTCCTGAAAGGTGCGCTTGACACCTTCTCTGATGGCAATGCTCGGCACGACCACAATGTACTTCGTCCAGCCGAAGCGTTTGTGCATTTCAAAAATGGTCTTGATATAGACGTATGTCTTGCCCGTTCCAGTTTCCATCTCTATGTCCAGAGAACAGCCGCCCAGCGTTTTGGAAAGCGTTGCAGACTGCTTGAGTTGGTTCTGGTTTTGAATGTTATGGATATTGTCCAGCAATGTTTGGTCATTGAGTTCAAGAGGAGCGTTACGGAAACCGTTGAAGTCATCTTCACAATAGGCTTCGTTCGGAAGGACAAAACCCATTTCCGTGATGATGTTTTTCCCCAGAGTCAGCGAACCCAAGTCCATTCTGTAGCGCAGCGGATCCTGATGGCTCTGCCCGTTGAACACCGCCACCGTACTTTCCACAGCATCCGTCTGGTAGTCCTGTATCTTGAATTGGAATCCCATGGTTGATGTTCCCCCGTTCGATTAAAGGATGCTTCGCTTGGTATCAGGGCTGTATGTAGAGAAAATCTGCTCAAAATTGATGGCGGTGCTGTCTGTCGCCATCCCCTTGTCGCGGAAAACGGCGTGGACGGGATGTTTCTTGGCAATGGCGGTGACCACTTCGTCCGTCACACCAACATCGAGGCAGGCAAGAAGATATCCATCTGCAACGTTGAAAATGGTCTTGTCTGATACTGTTTCTTTCTCGATTTTACTCGAAAGCGGAATATCTTTCTCGAGCATCACCTGGAACAGCAAATCCTCCGATGTTCGACCTATTTTCACATTATCCATCTGGAGCCCAAGCATATTCTGCTGTAAATCTTCAGGTCGGTAATAGACATCCTCCATATTCGAGAAATCTAGTTTTAGAACACGGAAACCAATGTCAAGATTAGGTGCAGTCGTTGCATTCTCTGTCGCAATCTTCTTCCCCGCACGTCTGATTCGTTCCTTGCCAATTTCACAGATATTCTTAAAGCCTGCTTTCGCAGCCTCGCTATTCTCTGCACTTTTTTCATCTACTTGCACCATAATGAAATTACGATGGCCACCATCTTCTGCATTCAATTGCATGACCGCATGGGCGGTAGTAGCACTACCGCTGAAGAAATCTAAGATTAGAGAATCCGTGTTATTTGCCCCAAGACGAAGCATTTGAGAAAGCAATGCGACTGGTTTAGGAAAATCAAAATATTTATTGTCATCAAATAATGCTTTAACTTCTCTTGCTGCACTTTGATTATGACCAACTTCTTCACAAAGCCATAATGTATTCGGTTTTCGTCCATCTTGCACTTCAGACAAGTATCTTTTTTTTCGGGGGAAGGCATTTCCATCTACACCGAAATAGATCTGTCCAGAGGAAACTAACTCCTTAAGATTCTCTTCAGAATATACCCAATGTTTTCCTTGGGGAACATCAAATGATTTACCTGTAACAGGACTTGTAATTACATAATGTCCGGTAGAACGTTCGCCACTAGCTACTAAATCGCCAGATTGCCATGGCCCTCTAGGATCATTATCAGGGTTGCTATATCTATTATTCATCTCCTCTGTGCGTGGCAGGAGGCCAATTGAAAGACTTTTTTTTGTTCTAGCATACATTAAAATATATTCATGGTTTTCTGATAAATAATGTGCATCGTTTTTTGTACTATGAATTTTTTGCCAAACGCATTGAGCCACAAAATTGACCTCTCCGAAGATTTCATCACACATTCTCCTCAGATTTGTCACCTCATTGTCATCAATAGAGATAAAAATCACCCCATCATCAGTCAACAGTCTTTGTGCTATTTTCAGGCGGGGATACATCATATTTAGCCAACTAGTGTGGAAACGTCCGCTGGCGGTGGTGTGCTTGACAAGACGGTTGCCTTGGTCGTCGTAGTCGCCTGAAATGGATTTGTACTCTTCGCCCGTCTGGGCAAAATCATCCTCATAGACAAAATCATTGCCCGTGTTATAGGGCGGGTCGATGTAAATCATCTTGATTTTACCACGGTAGTTGTCGCAAAGCAATTTCAAGACATCAAGGTTGTCGCCTTCAATGTAGAGGTTCTCCGTCGTGTCGAAGTTGACGGATTCCTCACGGCATGGCCGCAGCGTAGCCTCAATTGGCATATTTGCAAGAAGAGCCGCCGCCCGCTTGCCTGGCCAATTGAACTCGTAGCGTTCAGGGCGTCCCTCGATGACAGAGCGTGACAATTCCTGTTTCAATACATCGAAATCAATCAAGTGATGGACGATAAGTTTTCCGTCCTTGTCGAATGCAGGGGGATTGTCAGGCGCTTCCTTGATGCAGTTAGGAAAGAGTGCTCCAATAGCTTCGATGTTGTCCTGCACAAGGTCTCGGCTAGTCATTCTGCATTTGTCCATGATGTCTCCTGTTATAGTCGAATTATAGGCTGTGATTTGCTTCTCTGCGGTTAGTTGTTTTGAGTCGAGTTGTTCAGTTTCGCCAATATCGCCTTGCCTTTGTCGGTCAGGCGGTATTTCTGCGTGGGGCTTCTCAGGGAGTTTGGCAAGGTTAGTTCCACTAGTCCAGCATCAAGCAATGAGGCCATGATGCCATTGCGGAGTTTGGTAAGATTGCTATGGTGAATCGCAAGGGCTATCTCCTTGAGACCACAATCATTCTCAAGCATCTTGATAATTTTGATAGCAGATTTACTTAGTGCCTTTTCTTCGCTACTTAGTCCCTTTTCTTCGCTACTTAGTGCCTTTTCTTCGCTACTTAGTCCTTTTTCTTCGCTACTTAGTCCTTTTTCTTCGCTACTTAGTCCCTTTTCTTCGCTACTTAGTCCCTTTTCTTCGCTACTTAGTCCCTTTGGGAGTGCCACTGAATCTTTTTCTTGAGCAGCAGTCTCGCCAATGCGTGCGTCAAATGAATATGAATCGTCGAGAGGAACGGTTATTCGGAATATATCGGCCTCCTTTATGGTCGGGGGGGCATTGGAGTATAATGGAACATACTTGAAGAGGCGGCGTGTGCCAGAGCCTAGAGTGTCAATGTGCCCAATGGTGCGGAAAACGGCGGCTATGCGAGGGTTCTTTGCCTCTGGTTCCAGATTGTCAGGGGTGATTTCACTGTCCCTTTTGGCGCGACAGGCATTCTCGACGTACATCTTGTCCTTCATGATGACGAACTTGGCGGTGTAATGGCTGGAGAACTCGCGATGTATGAGAGTGTTGCTTATCATCTCCCTTGAGATGATGCCTGCCAGACTGACGCGTCGGTTCCCCTCTAGGAAGAACTTGTCCAGCAGGTGCTTGGCTGCGAAATCCGTCAATCTGTCAAAACTCTCGATGAGGTTCGTCTTAACGATGAGACGGTCATCATATCGGTCGATGTTTACTCTTCGCAGGAGGGCATCGGTCATGTATGTGGGATTTGTGTCGAAGATCACGTCATCCCTTCCGAGAAGCATGATTGCGGCAAGGTTCAGGCACATCTTGCCTGTTTCCTTGTTCTCGACGTAAAGACCCGCGCTTTGCAGAATCTGCTCAGGGGACATATCCTGCCAAGGATGCTTGCCCGATGGGGAGAAATTGGCTGCTCGTTGCTGAAGCCTCGGAATCAAATCTAGTCGCAAATCATCAAGTCTGACATGCGGATAGAGCCACTGCTCCGTGTAGATATTGCGCTTGCGGATTCCTAAATCGGCAATCTGCTCGCTGGAACGCAACCTTACGTCCGCGTCACCAACTCTGTCGTATATTACACCCTTGTAGGAATGGATTTCTCCATCCAGGGGCACGCGAACATGAATGATGCTCTTGCCTTCGTATTCGAGAATCTCAGGCTCCAAATACACCGTTGGAGAAAACAAGTTGGGATTTGAAACGCAACTTATGAAATTCTTTGCCATGTCCATCGCAGCCTTAGGCGGCACACCATAGACCTTGCCATCGTTTTCCACACCCATGAAGAGATCGCCGCCAAAGCGGTTCAGAAAGGAGCAGACACTTTCATAGGTATCTGCTTCAATGCCGTTGCCGCAACGCTTGAATTCAATGGCTATGTTCTCGCCCAGTCTTAACAATTGTGCTATACGTTCTGGCGTCATAATTGTCATTTCTCCGTTAACTGCGCTTTCAGAGCCAATATTTCCTGATAGAGTGCAAAGACCTTGTGGTTCTGCTTCTCTATGCGCATTCTTTTATACAATACATCAATTTTCCGCTTAATACTATCATGTAATGTCTGGTTTTCTAGGTCTGCCCGCAATGATTGGCTGGATTTCTCTGGAAGCGAGGTGTTGATTTGGCGGACGAAGTTGTCGAACACCTCGTCCATCGTCACACCAGAGATGAGCAGGTGGATGTGGTCAAGAGGCTGCCAGGAGGTGCGGTAATACTCTTTGACGGTCAGCGTGATCGCTGTCTTGCCAATCTCCTTGTAGCCGATGGCCACCTGCCAGAGTCCATCAAACTGAAGCAGGAAGAGAATGTGGTGCGGCACACCGTTGTCGATGGCACGCAGGAGGCTATCGTTGGCGGACTGCTTTTTCAACACCATCTCAAAGACATCGATTTCCGTCACCCGTTCTCCCGCCTGGACATTCAGCGTACTGGCAGAGAGTTTGTTTTTCCAGACAATACCATCGACTTGTTCCACAAAAGCACGCTTCACCGAAGACGAGACTGGCATCTTGTCATAGAATTTCGCCTTGGGGATGGCTTTACCGAAAACTGTGCTATCAGGGAATGGCTGCATTAGTTCTTCCCATCCTTGTTTTGTTCTGTCATTTCACCCTTTAGTTCAGACGGTCGGGTTTCTCCCTCCCAAAAATGCATTATGGGATAGCCCCAAAATTCACTTTGGGACTTTTGGGGCAACAAGTCAAAGTACTTTCGTGCGTTCTTGAAATCGCCTGTCAATATACAGTATCCTACCATATTGGTATCACACATTTCACGATTTTCTGTGAGCATAGCTTGTAATTGCGTAGTATCTTCTCTCGTCAAATCGTTCATCCGCATTTTTGTTTGAAATAAGTTAAGAAGTGCAATTTCACGTTCTTCAGGAATATCATTAGCTGTGACTTCGCATAACCACTGCGCTAATTTTAAGGCAAATTCGAGCAATTTACCCCTCAATGGGGCTGTATGGTCAATGGCAAGAAGTATCCTTAACAGAAAATTGGTGAGGTATCCCCTATAGATTGTGCTCATTTCAATACTGACAAGGCTTAACCAAATTGCATCAAAATCTAGGAAAGAAACCACAGAAAGCAATGAAACATCTAATAAAATAAATGGAGAAAGTGATTTTGTAAGTCCATTCTCATCTTTAGAATATAGCGGGAAGGCATGAGTATAAGGATTGTATATATTGCAAACGGTCTCACTCTTACAAACTAATAAAGCTAATGTAGTACTTCCAAAAGAAACCTTGCAAAAATATGTGCCTTCAGGGAGATTGGTAAAATTCTTTTCCTTTCCTTCAAGAAAGACGGCTATAAAGTCATTGACTAAGTTCCAGGTATTCGCGTCAAAGTCAGCTATTGGCATGTCTTCAGGAAACCCTGATAAATTAAGAGCTTCCCTAAAATTCTCTAAAAAGGTCAATTCTTTTCGCATATCATTTAGAATATACGTAATATCAATATCATTTCTTAATTCTTTTCTTTTGCCATCTATTTCAAATCCCTTGTTTTCTATTGTTTGACAACAGAAACTTAAATCATGAATTTGTTGGTTTAGTGTTCCCTTTCTCTCATAGTTAAAACTTCCTCGTTGTAAACATTGACAATTATCTTTTGGAAGAACATAGGAAAAAGTATTGCATACTCCAAAATGTAATATTATTTTTCCATTATTATCTTGTAATCTAGTATATTCTTCATAAAACAATTTTCCATTTACACCAACAGGCTTTTTAATCGAAATGCCAAATTGCGTAATACTGTTTTTCCCCCGTTTAATTGGAACAAGAAAATCATCTAATACTTTTGCATAAAACGTTATGTTTTGTTCATTAATGCATTTTAAAATGTTATGTGATTTTAAGGGAACCTGTACCTCAAAATATAAAGGATATTTCCCGTTTGTTTTGTAGTACTCAATCTTTTCTGGTGAAAGCGTAAGTAAAACCGCATGTCTTTGTTTTTCTTTGACAAATTGCGAGAAAATAGTTGGTATTCTGTCTATGTTCTTATCATCTGGTAACAAAGATAATTCAAATGATACCGTTTTCGAGCCTTTCGCATTTCTCAAATAGGTATAGATATCAAATGGAAGAAGTGAAGCGTAATAAATGGATTTGGGGGCACTAGGGATGTCAGGGATATCAACAACAAAAAACATTATTCCGCCATCAGCATAGTAGCTCTTTAGGTCCTCTATTTCAATAGAATAAGTTATCCCTGTTTTACTACTCCTTATTCTATTATGCTGTTCTCCTTTAACTTGTGCTGGCACTCTTGTAATGCCAGCTTTTTGTAAAGATTCATCTTTATAAATATAAATATGTCCGTCCCATAAAGGTGTGTCATCATGCATAGCAAGAAACGCTCTGATATTCTTTGTGTATCCGAGACGGTTTGTCAACGCTGAAACAGCAATACCCTCAATGTCCATTAGGCTATTCTCCCCAAAACTAAGAAAAGAAAGAATGGTAAATATATACGCTTTTGAAGCATCAGCATATCCCCCATTGCTTCAATCTTTCTGTCAGTTTCTTCTGTAAGTCAGTAGAGTTATTATACTCTAAATATTCGATCTCACTCAAATCTGTTGCAACTTTTGTTTGAATATCCTTAATGAGTATAACGGGCTTCCCAAGACCACAGGTGATGCCTAACTCGAACATTACATTCGGGTTGTTGTCTGAAATGTCGATAAGCACATAATTAGCTTCCTGAATAGCCTGGCAGATTTTGCACATCAATTGCCTACGTTCAAAACTCTGGTCTGCACGGTAATGCGTCAGACCATATGAGTCAAGTACCAGAGCAATACCATAACGATATACATCATCATATTTGTCTGCAAAAGGCATCCCAATGAAAAAGGAATATCTTCCATTTTGTATCCTGTGAGGGCATTTTTCATTTACAAGAAAACACTGAAGGTGTTTTTCATCCTCTTTTTTTTCTGCTTCAATAAGTATCTTCAAGAGTTCTTCAATATGAAAATTAAGCCTGTCTATTCCTCCGCTATTAATGGTCTTTTTGGAGGATGAATAATCACTTTCTTGGATGCCGTACAGAGGAAAACTACGTTGGAGGAGGTTATTTCCCTTCCTTATCAGTAGATTCAATTTTACAACCCAATTCTGATATTGCGGCGGTCTGATCCATGATGCCGAAGCCAATGACTTCAATTCTGATTGAAGCCCCTCGACTCTGACTCTAATATCTTTTAACAGCATAATCCTCACCTCTATTCTTTAACCACAAACCACAAAGAAACAAATCAGTTCGAAGTCATCAAGCCCATGGATAGGATTCTCAAGAGCACTTGTCTCGCCGAAGGAGAAGAGGCTGTCGATGTCGCTCTCTTCCTTCTTTGCAACGATGGAAGCGATTGCAGCGCCAAGCAGTTTTGAGTAGGCCTTCATGTTTCGTCCATCCTTGGTTTCCTTGTTGAATGGACGGCACAATTCCATCAATGGTTCAGTGAATCCCTTGCAAAGCAGACGAAGTTCGTCAAGAAGCCGTTTGGGTTCAAGATGGTTGACAACAGTCTCTCCCGCCTGGGTAAGATAGACCATGTAGAATGGATGAATGCGGTTCTGACGGTCAATATTCACGTCTGCATTCATATTCTTGAGTATGAAGATAACGCCTGGAGGACAGTCCTTAGTGGCCATGACGACGGCATGGAGGCCATGCGGAGCCTTTTCGCAGTCATCGCAGTGCTTTACGTGATCCAGTAAGTCCAGACGGAACTCGTTGAGTCCTAAATCAAGAATGTTTACGCCAGTATTCATCTCCTCCAAATCCACAACTTCCTTTTGGAGACGTTCCAACTGCCTTTTGCGGTATTCCAGTTCCCGTTCCTCTGCATCGATGATGTTGTCATCGCCAGTGGCAGCCAAAACAGTGATTTTCATTCTGGCTTCAACTCGGCTCTTGAGCTTGATGTAGTCGTCCAGCTCCATGTCAGGCCAGAAGTTGACCATTTGAATGGAGGCATTGCGGCTTCCGATGCGGTCGATGCGCCCGAAGCGTTGGATGATGCGAACTGGGTTCCAGTGGATGTCATAGTTGACAAGGAAATCGCAGTCCTGAAGGTTTTGTCCTTCGGAGATGCAGTCCGTTGCGATGAGCAGGTCAATCTCGTGTGGATTGTCGGGACATAGCAGGTTCTTCTCCTTGGAAAGAGGCGAAAAGAGCGTCAGGATTGTGTTCAAGTCGGGCTTCCTGCCAGGAAGTGTTGTCAGACCGTCTCCCGTGCCGGAAATCATTGCCGTATGCAGGTAATGCTTCGTCTTCATATACCCGCTGAGATTCTCATAAAGATATTTTGCAGTGTCTGAAAAGGCAGTGAAGACAATCACCTTGCGGTTGTCTTCATTGATGGGATGCGCTATTTTGCCGTCTATAAGGGATTTTAATGCCTGCAATTTGTTGTCATGGACGGGTGTGATGTCCCCGACCATGCTGATGAGCAGTTCTAGCGTATCCACATCCTTGGAGAGAAAAGTCCTCCAAGACACATAGTCCATGTCCTCCAAGGCAATCCTGACCTTTCTTCCTACAGTGAAGAGGCTATCCTCGTCGTCTTCCGCAATAGCCTGAATATCATTGGAGATATCATCGTATTCGATGGAATCGCCTTGCCCGTCACAATAGCCGTCAATGCTGCTAATGGTGGCTTTATTCAGTGAAAGGATGCGTTCCAATGTCAGTCTGAATGAAAAAACGGAACTTTCCAGACGCTTCAGCAATCCTATGCCAGTCAGCCGCTGGATGCCTTTTTCACGGTCAAGCTGGCTGAAAATGGTGTTGCCCATGTCTCGTCCGTATTTCACTTCATACTTTGCTCTTCGGGAGTCCAGTATGAAATTCGAGGGCAGGTAGACCATAAGGGAAAGCCTCTGCAACTGTTCGTAGATTTCAGTGTAGTTGATGGCCTTGGGCAAATCGGTCAGCGATGGACGTGGACTGATGGGCGGCAGACGGTCGGGGAACTGCCCAATGGCTTTGGAGTTGTAGTATTTCTCTATGTGCTTGCGGGAGCGTGCGATGGTTACGGAATCCAGCAACTCGAAGAAATCAAAATCCAGTCTCGATAGAAGTTTTTCCAGTGTTCGTTCTTCTGGCGGCTGTTTGCTCCAGACATTGAATTCACGTTGCGCCTGACGGAAAATCTCGTTGATGGAATGCGCCGTTTCCAGTTTGTCGTTCCAAAGTTCCGGCATTCCCTCGTAGGCAAGAGCAAGTTGGTTGCGAAGATCGGTGAAACGGTTGTTGACGGGCGTTGCTGAAAGCATAAGGACTTTGGTCTTTACGCCAGGCTTGATCGCCTTGTTCAGCAACTGGAGGTAGCGGTTTTCGCGTCTTTCGTCACCATAGATCTGACCGCCATTCCTGAAATTGTGCGATTCGTCGATGACGATGAGGTCGTAGGTATCCCAACGAAGACGAGCCAGGTCAATGCCGTTGGACTCGCCTTTCTCACGGGAAAGGTCTGTGTGGAAAAGGACATCGTAACGGAGGCGGTCGCCAGCAATGGGATTGTTCACATAGTTTCCCTTGTAGGTGTTCCAGTTGCCCGCCAGTTTCTTTGGGCAGAGCACGAGAACGTTCTTATTGCGGTCTTCGTAGTATTTGATGACGCCCAACGCGGAGAAGGTCTTGCCTAGTCCCACGCTGTCAGCCAAAATGCAGCCGTTGTATTTCTCAAGTTTGTTTATAATGGCCAAAACCGCATCTCTCTGGAAATCATAGAGTTTACCCCATATCTGGCTGTTTCGGAAGCCAACGCCCTCGTTGGGAAGAACATCCTCGGAGATGTCCTCCAAAAACTCGCTGAAGATATTGTAGAGAGTGATGAAATAAAGAAATTCAGGCGAGTTCTCCTTGTATGCGGCGGTGATGCTTTCCAAAACTTTGTCTGTGACATCTTCCACTTGTGAAGGATTGTTCCAAATGCTATTGAAGGCATTAAGGAACATCAGACTCTGCGGAGCATCAATTCTGCTGACGAAATTGAAGGCGTTATTTCCACGTTCGCAACCAAGGTCAATTGTTGTGAAGCCATTAAGTGGCATATAGGTGAGAGTGTCTTTTGGTGACGCCACATTCAGAAAGCCTTGTATGGCGTTGCCTGTAGCGTTGGATTTGAATGTTGCCTTGGCACGTATCCATTCGGCGCATTCGATGGCAATTGCCTTCTGTGTCAGTTCATTTCGCAATTTCAACTCGAAGTCCGAACCATAGATGCTACGCTCCCTTGAGAGGCGTGGAATGTAGAACTCACGCTTGGCCTTTGGCTCGTTCTCCGCCGTGAAGGTCGGTGAAGTGAAAAGGAAACGGAGTTCATCAACTTTGTCCAACTGCGTTTTGAGTTCACGATAGGCATAGATGGAGAAGCATGCCGCTGCAACTGAGACCTTTGAGCCAGAGCCAAGCGTCTTTTTCAAATCGTCTTTGACGAAAGTCGATATGTTGTCGAAAACAGGCATGTCCTCATTCCTTGTGTCTTGTTCCGCGTGGCTTGATGTTGTGAAGACTTTCTTCGTCATGCTCATCTGGAATGATGTCCATGATATCTCCCACATTGCACTTCAGTACAGTGCAGATGCGCAACAGGATAACCGTGTTGACATTCTCACCGCGGTTGAGTTTCGCCATTGACCCCCAACTCAACTTAGCAGTCTGAAGAAGCTCGGTTTTGGTCATGTTCTGGTCAATGAGACGATGCCATAATTTTTTATAGGATATTGCCATTATGTACCCACCAAATGTGTCGCATTATTGCATTTCCATTTAATATATAGGTTCTCTCCGCGTTTTCCTTTCGCACTCCTCTTTTTTAGACAGAAAAACAACTTTTTTAGTGGGAGTAGCATTATAATGTAGAATTTATCAATACACAGTCCGAAAAGCAAAACAATTCTACGAACTTTACAGCATGAAATGTGTGGGTGAGAAGACGAGTATACCCAAACAATTCATACTCGCTCCTCCACCACATGACTTTATTTTTCTATTCTCCATCAGCATCGCCTCCTGTTCGCTCCACTCGACAGATGGTTCACAGCATCTTCAAATATCCCTTGTTTTTCTTTTATTCTGCATCACCAGGCATAGTCTTCTCCGCAATTTTGGGGCAAAAAAGAACACACCATAACTTACCTTAATCTCGTAGACTTTCCATAAGATTTATGTGTTTTTCTATGTTTTGATTCGATTTTACACGGTTTCACAATGATAGTGGATACTTCTTCCTATTGGATGTTACCTGACCTTTACTTCCTCCAATCCCCGTCTGGAATGACCTTCTCGTGACAGGGCTTCACAGGGGCGGGCATCGCCTCCGAGCAGGACACCGTTGCACGTGAAAACACACTACTTGTGCCATAATCTTCTTTTTCGTTCTTCCTGCATGTAAAGTGAATTTTATCGTCACAAGTGACGGAAAAATCACATTTACACGCAAGACAAATGGAAGGAGACCGTTTTCGAATCCGACTAAGGAAACCATGGAGTTCTCTGCCAGCACACGCCTTGGCACTATCTATTGTACCAGTAGCCGACATGTTCTGGGTATCCGTCCCAATGGCAGCGCACGGCCATTACGCCGCCGTCTGGCTGTTTCACTCCAATTGCGCTTGATGTAGCCATTGTTTCTCCTCAACTATGCTTTTCAACTAACATGGCAAATCGCATCGGGTGGAACAGCCACTGCGATTGACAGCAGATTGACAAGGGCTCGCTTGGCGTTTCCTTCGGTCGGCTTCCAGTAATATGAGTCGGTTTCGTTCCCCAACTTTGGAATGACTGAAGTCAATATCGCGACGCATTTGGCAGCACTCTTGCCCTCCAATACACGCATGCCGCGTTCCATCTTTTCCGGTTTCTCAATGGAGAGTCCGTATTTATAGTAGATTTTCGCGTAGTTGTAGGTGATGTTCAGCCAGGCTTTGCGAAAGTCATCGCCAGCGCAGTATGTTCCGCCGTGCGGCGGCGAAAATGGCAATGTGCAGGTCTTGCCGTCCTTTTGGAATTCAATGTCGTAGCTCATTCTCTATTCCTTTTCAGTTTTGCATTTCTGATGATGCCGTCTGAGTCTGTCAGGCAGACGCTTCGGGAAAATCTACTGTCAATTTGTCTTGGATTATAGTCTCCATTGGTTACATGGACGGCTGAGTACCCCCGTCGTGTAATTACTGAATGATTGATGGTTCATCCCTCCGACACGTCTTCTGGATGTTCAAGCAATGTTTCTAGACAGTCTTGGAGTCGTGCACGAAGAGCAATGGCTTCCTCAAGTTCTTCCTGATACTGCCGCGCCTGATTGGCAATGTGTTCAACCCAGGGATACTCTTCTCCCTCGCAATCCTTGGCGTATAGCGGAGGTGTCATTGCCATATAGGCTATGATTTCACTGAAGATTTGCCTGATTGTTTCATCACATTCTTCGACTTTGATGTCCAGTTCATGTTTACTGATGTGTGACAGATATCCGTTGAATTTATAGTATGTTCCCCAGCTCATTTCATTTCTCCTGTTTTTTATTCATAACATAATGAGATGTTGAAAATGGTATTAATTTATATTTTAAACAATATATATTCAATATATTTTATAATATTTTTTATGTTTTTAAATACAAGTTATGTCTTTCCCCAACCCCTCACCCGATATTAGGCAGGCGGACGCCATGGCATTGGGGAGGAAACGGTAGGGCCTTTCTATATTGATATGTCGTGAGTTCAATAGGCTTCCATTCCATCGTCAGCGCAGACGGAATCAAAGGCTGGCGCAACAATGATTGTCATTCCAAAATGAACTTTCAGGTAGCTCATGAATCCACACAACCTTGGCTTGTGATTCTTGTAATGCTACTTCATGCAAAGTGACTTTCATACACAGGGTTGATGAAAAAAGCGAACATGTTATAGAATCCGCCCCTAGGGAATCGGAAAAAGCGGCATGACGATAAAATACAATTGGACATTCTGCGTTTATATGGATGAAGCGTCCATTCATTGACTGACATCAACCAGCAACAAATCAGAGGTTCTCCATGCACAGATTTCCAATACTCGTATCTATCATCTCCATCTGCGTGTTTACAGCTGGAACCCTCGCCCTGAATGCGCAAGAGGCGGAATGCACGGACAACATGTGCGCCATCCCGTCCTCGCAGACCGCAAGCAAGGCCGAGACATCGACCCTGCCCGACTACATCTGCCTCTCCCCCGTCGCGGAAGTCAAGGTGGAGCCGCTGCCCCAAAAGGCGCGGCTGAATACGCTGGACGGCAAGACCATCGCCATTGTAGGCGGCAGTTTCATGGCCTCCGTGACACACCCCGAACTGAAGAGGCTGATTCTTGCGGAATACCCGACCGCCAAGGTCTATCTCCTCAATGAAATCGGAGCGGCGGGTCCCTATCCGCGACCAGGCGTCGTGCGGCGCGAAAAGGACGAGTTCCAGCGGCGGCTCAGGGAGTTCCATGTGGATGCGGTTATTTCGGGCAACGGCGGCTGCGGGCTTTGCACCCCTAAGGAAACAGGAAGCTGCATCGCAGCGGAGGTTCTGGGAATCCCGTCCGTGATGATTGCCGCGCCTGGATTCGTGAAGCAGGCGAAATCCACTGCCGCCACGGCTGGCATCGGCATTTTGCGCGTCGCCGAATACCCTGGCTCCTTCGCCTCCCACACAAGGGAGGAACTCTTGCAGAACACCCGCAAGATTCTCTGGCCGCAAATCAAGAAGGCATTGACCGAACCGCTTCGCCAAGAGGAAAGCGCATCGAATCAGGCGGTCGGCACGGCCATCGACCTGTCGGGCTCATTCGAGGAAATCCAGACCATCTTCCGCGATTCAGGCTGGACGGACGGTCTGCCCATAATCCCACCGACCTCTAAGGCCGTGGCGGAGTTCCTGAAATTCACCGACCTGAAGCCTGACCATGTCATCGGCGAAATCCCCCCTGCGCAGCGCTCCGTCACGGTGCGCCATGTGGCGGTGAACGGCGTGATGTCTGGCTGCCCGCCTGAGTTCATGCCCGTCCTGCTGGCCTTCGCCGAGGCAATGAAGGACGGCAACTTCCGCCGCACACTTGTCTCCACCCATGCATGGACGCCGTACTGCTGGCTGAACGGCCCCGTCGCCCGCCAGCTGGGGCTTGACAGCGGCCAGGGCGAAATCTCCGAACCGAAGAACGCCGTGCTCGGGCGCTTCATCAGCCTTGCCCTTCTCAATCTCGGCGGCTACCGTGTCAAGGAAAACCGTATGGGGACCTTCGGCTACCTCACGCCCTGGTGTCTCGTGGAGGATGACCAGGCGGCCCTATCCGTTGGCTGGAAGCCCTACCACATGCAACGAGGCTTTGCGCTGAACGAATCGGCGCTCTCCGTCGCCTCCGCCATCAACTGGGGAAACAACCTTGTTCCCGCCACATCAGACGCTGTCAAAATCAAGGACATGATGGCCTGGGATGCCGTGGAGAAGCAGCAGATGGCCGTCGGCAGCGGCATGCCCTGCGTATATCGCACCTTCCTGCTCACGCCAGACGTGGCCAAGGCACTTTCCACGGCGTATGCGTCGAAGGACGCGCTGGAGAAGGCACTGGTGGAGACAGCCCGCGTCCCCCTGGCGCAGCGGGCGTTCGCCAACTACTGGGGCAATCCAGGCAGTTCCTTTGACGGCGGGAAGGCCTCACTTGCCCGCCATCAGGAAAGAATCGCGCAGGAGGAGAAGGCGGCCACGACCGCCACGCCGCCCTGGCTGGAATGGACAGCCGCTAAGACTTTGGAAACTGTACCCACCATGCAGGACGGCAAGAGCATCTTCCTTGTCACGGGGGATCC
Organism: Victivallales bacterium; assembly: GCA_017963875.1. The sequence continues at coordinate 20,588 of JAGCTA010000348.1, forward strand.
GACGCGCAACAAGGAACTGTGCCTGCCAGGCGGCGGCTCCGCCACAGTGAAAATCGTCCTGCCCGTTGCCTGGGATGCCTTGATGGCAGAACGCGGATACAAGCCGCTTTCATCGTTCTATCTGAAATCTGACTTGAGACCTGACAGGCCCAAGCCGCTTCCAAAAGGTTATTCCAAACCTGGCGTGCGTGGCGATCGGCAGAGCAATGGCGGCGATGGAGGAAATGGCGGAAACGGAGGCAATGGCGGATACGGAGGGAATGGAAACAGAGGCAATGGCAGCAACGGTGGCAATGGAAACAGAGGCTATGGCGGATACAGGAGCAATGGTGAAAATCCAGGAGGAGGCATGAATCGCCGCCGCAGAAATGCCCAATAAATTACTGATTATCCTGTGAGTTTGCTTCCTGCGAAAGCTGCTTCTGCCTGATGTTGTTCTCGACAAGTTCCTCGAAAGTCACAGGGGCATAGCCGTTGATTTCTACACTGGCGTTGAGCACCCGCTCCCTCACTTGGAGCAGCGGCCAGTAGTCCATGTGGCGGTTGTTATGGATATGGCCGTGGACCATCCAGGACTTCCCCTCGCCACCCCAGCAAAGAAGCGGATAGTGGCACATCACCAGATGCACGCCTCCGTCAGAGACATTGAGAAAATGCGAGACATCCACGAATTGCCTGTCCAACAGCTCCTTCGTCATCCAAGATGAATCGTGGTTTCCGATGACGAGGCGCTTCCTGCCCTTCAGCCTGCCGAGGATGTCCATTACCTTGTCGGGAGCGGCACGGAAGAACAGGTCGCCGAGAAAATAGACGGTATCGTTGCCGCCAACTTTGTCGTTCCAGTTGGCCACAAGTGCCTCGTCCATCTCCTCGACAGTCCCGAACGGACGGTTGCAGAAGCGGATGATGTTCGCGTGTCCGAAATGCGTGTCCGAAACGAAGAATATCATATTGCCTCACCCTATCTCGCGACTTCCGCCGCCCAGGCCTTGAGCGTGTCAGCATCGACAGAGGCACTGAAGCGGCGTCCAGCGGTCACCTTTGCCTTGGGTGCAAGCGCCTGGAGGTTGGCGGTCGAATCGCCCATGCCGCTGCCGCCCGATGTGGCAAACGGCACGATGGTCTTGCCCGCCAGTGCCTCAGCGTTCGTTTCGACGAAGGTGTCGATGATCGACGGCTCGCGGTACCACCAGATCGGGAAGCCCACGAACACCGTCTTGTAGTCCGCCAGATTGGGCACGGCATTCGCGATGGCGGGACGGCTCTTGCGGTCGGCCATTTCCACGGAACTGCGGCTCTTGTTGTCACGCCAGTTCAGGTCGGCGGCGGTATAAGGCTTCGCTGGGACGATTTCAACGAATTCCGCGCCAATGGCGGTCGCGAGACGCTGGGCGACGCCCTTTGTGGTTCCTGTGGCGGAGAAGCAGACGACGAGTGATTTGCTGTTCATAGTGGATACTCCTTTTTCTGTGTTTGATGTTGCGATTTCCTTTGCGCAGCCGCACAGCGGCAGCAATGCGGCAAGCGCCGTGACGAATGTCAGAAGTGTCTTTTTCATGGTTGTGTTCTCCTAAGGTTGACAAGTTTGAGTATGGTCATGTCTATATATATCGTCGGTCATTTGCAGATTAGGAACAGCCCTGCGCCACAGACAAGGATGCCCAGAATCTGCCGTGGCGTGATGGTTTCCTTGTAAAGCAGACAGCCGATGGCAAGAAGCGCGATGGCAAGGCAGATGTTCGCCGTCAGCGCGCCGACGCTGACTTTCCAGCCCGCGCGATAAAGGAACACATAGCCTGCCTCAAGCCCCACGATGGCAAACGAGAGTACCAGCGAGGTCCAGTTGATTTTTGCCAGGTCCGAACCAATGGCGTTCCCGCGGGTTCCGCACAGGAACAGCGTCGCCGACAGCACGGCTCCAGCCAGATAGGTAACAGTCAGCGAGGCGAAAGCATTTGCATTGGACGGCATGGACTTGGTACAGATGTTATAGAAACAGTTCGATGCCACAATCAGCATC
>JAGCTA010000349.1 GCA_017963875.1 Victivallales bacterium
ATGGCAGAGGTTTTGGCGCCGCCCCGCGACCGACCAAGTTGTCGATTTCTGCGAGAAGAAGCACCTGCGTCTTCATGGTCATCCATTGGTCTGGGGCAATCGCACGTGGCAGTATCCCGACTGGCTGATGGCCAAATTGCCGCATGAAATCCTCGCTGAGATGCTGACGGATGACCGCTCGGGCGTCTCAATTCTCGAACAACCGCTTGAGGATGCTCTGAAACGTTTGCCAAAGGATTTCCCAGAAACGTTGGAACGCGCGATTGAAACGCGTATCCGCACAATTGCGGAACGCTATGGAACACGCGTCAGCAGTTGGGATGTCTGCAATGAAAGCAACGGTGATTTTCGGCAGGGGAGACTTGTTCCTGGAAGCCGCATTTGCCGTGCTGTCTACAATGCCTTCATGCCTGGCGACTACTGCCATTTTGCTTTCCAAACGGCAATGAAGTATCTGCCCGAATGCGCAAAACTCAATATCAATGAATACCATATTGGAAAGGAATATGCCGATCAGGCGATGGATATGCTTGCACGAGGAGACCGCATTGACTGCATGGGATTTCAAATGCACAGGTTCAATCCACAGCAGACGCTTGACATCGCAGCGGGGGCCTATGACCAGTCGCCAGAGCATGTCCGTTCTGTTTGGCGTGATTCGTACGTGCCGAACATGAAGACGCATCTGTCTGAAATCACCATAACCTCGCCAGGCGGCGATGAAAAGGGCGAGGCAATCCAGGCGGTCGTGGCAAAGAACTTGTATCGACTGTGGTTCTCGCTTGAGCCGATGATGGGTATCACCTGGTGGAACGTGGTCGATGATTGCGGCGCACCGCGTGAACCCGCCATTTCAGGACTGTTCCACAGGGACATGACGCCGAAACTCTCCTATTTCGCGCTGGAAGACCTCATCAACCACGAATGGCGCACTAATCTCTCCCTGACGGCTGACGCGAATGGCGCGATTTCCTTCCGAGGCTTCAAGGGCAGTTATCTGGCTGAATGGCGGGACGCCGCAGGAAATACACAGACGAAGAAGTTTGATGTGCTGTGATAGTTCAAGCCCATTTCTTGGGACAGGTGGGACAGATAGGACATGAAGAAGCAAGCCCATTTGTTGCATAGGTCTCATTTGTCGCACAGGTCCCATTTGTCTCAAAACATGTTGATTTTTCATGAGCGAAACGTAATATGAAAAAACTGTTTATTGTTTTTATCTGTATTTTGGCTGTTCATTCGTTTTTGGCGCAGGTCATTTTCCAGGAGAACTTTGAAAGCGGCACAGGCATTTTCGATGGATTGAAAATCGAGACAACGAATCCAGGCGAGGGGACGGCGTGCGCGTTGATTCAGTCCTCGAATCTAAAGACTGAGGCCGTTGCACTTGTCAGAGGAAATACGCTGATACCAGTCAAGCCAGACACATGGTATCGCTTCTCGTTCCTGTTCCGCAACAACATCGGCAACGGCGAACTCAAATACGGCTTCCAGGAAAGCCGCTCGGCGACGGAGATGAAGACAGACTGGTATTCGTGGCAATGGCACTCACTGCCGCTCAACATCGACTCATGGAACCGCTATACTGGCGAATTCAAGACCGCGACTGGAACACAGGCAATCAAACTGTATTTCAGAACAGAGAATATGCTTTCAGGCGTTAGTTGGCTGGATGACTTCTCTATCGAGAAGTTCGTACCAGTCGTGCCGCCATTGACTATCAAGCCGTATGACGCAGTTGCGACTTATACGGATATCCCGACATTGCAGGCCTATACCAATCCTGAAAAACATGACGAAAATTTCAAAGCGCTTAAGGCAGAGTATCTCTGGCGCACGTTGGATCTGAACCAAATGCCTCTGATTGTGGAGTACAACAATCTTCCAGAGGGGACAATTGTGAACGCGGAAGTCATTCGTGGAAGTCGGACTTTGTTCACTGAAGAACGAAAACTTGTCGGAACGGGTGAAACCAAATTCGACATTGGAATTGGCGAATTGCCAGAAGGAATCTATGTCTTCCGCGTCCATTCAGTCACAGACGGCAAGACGACCTGCACTCAGGAGAAGGAATTATGGCGCATTCGCCAGGCAGGCATCCAGGTGCAGAGACTCGAACCAATACAGAACGTCAGCGTCGGGAAAGACCGTCATTTTCTGGTCAATGGAAAGCCGTTCCGAAAAATCTATGCAAGCCACTTTCCTGCATTGAACTCAATTGACTTCCAGAAAAAGAACTGCAAGCCAGATCTCGTCACTTATATGAAAAATGCACAGCAGCAATTCGGATTTAATACAGTGAATATATGGAATTGGCGTGCAAATCGTTGGGACGACAAATTGCAGGAATACGACGCGAGGACTGTCGGGAAGATAAAAGAATGGCTTGATTTCCTTGGCGAAAACAACTTCTACGGCTTTGTCTCTTTTGACGAGGCGACTGAACGTGGGCGCAAACTGCCGCGTTTCGAGTGGATCAAAGCGATCGCAGAAGGTGTCCGCAATCATCCCGCTTTCATGGAATATTCTTTGGACGAGCCTGAAGTCATCAAATATACACCAGAACAGATGCTTGAACGCTATCAGTTCATCAAGTCTCTGGACAAGAATCACTTGGTTCATGTGAACCTCTGCCAGCCATCTCGCTTCAAGGAATTTGCAACCTGCTCGGATATCGCTTCCTTGGATGTCTATCCATTCCCAGGCATGTCGCTGAAGGAGAACGAAAAGCGAATGAAGGCACTATTGGACGCTTTCCCAAAGACGGCACCTGTATATGAATATCTCCAGATGTTCAATTTCAACGACTTGCCGATGCCGACCTTCGACCAGGTTCGAGCGACGTTTGTCCTTGACAGAATCCTCGGCAGTCATGAACTCATGGCATACGCTTGGGGAGAATTTCGCCAGTCTTTTTTGACCGACATGGAACTTCAGGCGTACTATCGTGCCATTGTCGCCATGTTTATGAGAATTGAGGAAGCGATGGACGCGGGAGAGCGCAACGACTGGCCGCTGGTTTCTTCTACGCCCGATGTCCGTTCATGTGCCATTCGCAAAGACGACGAGACCATCGTTCTGGCTGTCAATCTTTCCAAGGAAGCCACGGCGGCTGTTTCATTTAAAGCTACAGGAAAAAACGTTTCCCATTTCATGGACTCCACCTGGACATATCCGCTGGAAAATGGCGAATTCAAGGCAAGCCTGCCGCCGAACGGCTGCCTGCTGTTGCGACTGCAGTGATTTCAAGGCTAATAAGAGCGAGTGACAATTCTTCTCTATTTCAAGCGAAGAATCAGCGCGTCATTGGGTGCCATCTGCCATCTAAAGGTTCCATTGTCCAACGGATAACTCCATGCGTCATCCATGAAACTGGTGACGCTCTTCGCCGAAGTCTTGAAGGAAATGGCGGCCGTCGTTTCCTTCGAGAGATTGACAGCCAGAACGATGGTCTCATCATCTTTGCGGATGGCGCATGTGCGGACATCGGGAGTGCTTGACGTAATGGGCCACTCAATGCGCGTCCCTGCGTCAAACGCATCTTCAATTTTCATGAACGTCGCATAGATGGCTCGGAAATACGCCTGCAATTCCATGTCCGTCAAGAAAGACTGCCTTGATTCTCCCCATGCGTATGAAACGAGTTCGCGGCTACCGAAAATCCTGTCAAGGACAAACTCACCGAAGACCTGATCGAAGGACGGCATCGGCAGGTCTCTGAAATTGAACATCTGGAGATACTCGAACATCGGTGCCGTCTTTGGAAACGCATCCAATAGTTTTTTCATGCGCTTCTCGTTTTCCTTCAACGACATGCCTGGGAATGGATAGACATCCAGCGTCGCAAGGTCCGAACAAGGGGCATAGTCTTTGAACTTCGCGGGATCGCAGAGGTTCACATGAACCAAGTGATTTGGATCAAGAGACTTGAGCAACTTGTAACGATCAATCATCTGCTCTGGCGGATATTTCGGAATTTCTGGTTCGTCCAAGGTGTATAGCAAGAATGCGGGATGATTGCGAACGGATTCGGCAATCGACTTTATCCATTCGGGTCTTGGTAATCTGCGTCCACGCTCCGTAGATTCATCGAACACGACAGTCCCGTAGTAATTGTTTTCCTTAAGGACGTCGAGCCATTCCTTCATTCTATTGGAAGCCATCGCATCGTATTCATCCAACTTGCCATCCCACTTGTTACCACGCCAGTCCCATACTCCAGCGACATTGAAACCGAACTGCTGTTGCGCATATTTCAGATAAGTCGCATGGTCGGGCTTGCAGTTTTTGTTCTTATGAAACAACAGCCCCGAGCATGGAAAGGCGCAAGTTTCGACCGCACGGAACGGCTTACCGTTGACCAGCAGATGACGATTGGAGCCGATGCCAACCGTCTGTATTGGTTCGAGTTGCGGCATATTTATGTCCGCCTGGCGGATTCGCCACAACTCCTTCTGTTGCGTGCACGTCGTCTTGCCGTCCGTGACTGAACTGACGCGGAACACATAGATGCCCTCTGGCAGTTTGCCGATGCCGATATCGAACTCGACTTCGCCGCTTCCTGCGAGTTGACGCTTTTCTGAAAAAAGCGTCTGTTTTCCACGGACGACCTCCGCCGTTACTGACGTCCCTTCTGGAAGGTCGTGGTACTTTACAGTCAGCGGCCTCTTGCCCAAATCCATCGTTCGCCAGAGATACTCCGCTTGCAACGGCTGGAAATTTCCGTCATGTGTGGCTGGGTTTGTATATGCCTGCAATGTAGGAATATCCGTATAGGTCGCCACTGCGTCATACGGCTTGATTGTCAATGGCGGCACGATTGGGACGAACTCTTCGATGGAAAAGTCATCCAGCCAACTGAAGCCTGAAAGATTGTTCTCCGTCCTGAAATACAGTTTGATTGCCTGTGTGCCAGTTGCGGTCTTGAACTCGCCTGTATAGCGGTTCCACGAGTCGATGTTCAGCGGAAGCGCGTGCCACTGCCACGAATACCACTGTGACTTCATCTCCGTCGCGGAAGTGCTTTCCTGGAAGCCGTATTTCAATTCGCCGTTGCCGATGTTATTGCGGAATAGGAACGAGAAGCGATACCATGTGTCTGGCTTGACGGGAAGCAACGTCGTGCCGCTGACAAGCGCGACGGACTCCGTCTCTGGGGTCGGTGACTGAATCAACGCGCACGCTTTCCCTTCGCCTGGATTCATCGTGTCGATTTTCACTCCCTCGAAAATACCAGCGCCGTTTTCAAAATTCTCCTTGAAAATGACCTGACCATGCAATGAGTGGAACGCCAAGGCGCAAACGAACAGGAAAAGAAGTTTCTTCATTGTTTGACTCCTATATTGTTGTTTCCGAAAAGGTAACGCTTCGTTCATGTTTTTGAAGGAGGTGATAATATTTGACTAATTCGGGGGCTTTAAACAGTTTCTAGGACAAATGAATAGAGCATTATCACTCCAGGAGGCATTCGATAAAATCGGCTGGGTTGCTTGGATTTGTGATTCCAGGTGACGCCTGTATCCAGATGAGTTTGTCGCGGTTTTTGTCGGTGTCAAATGCGAGGAATGAGAAGCCGAAGCAGAGTCCACGTGTCGGAGTGAGCGGTGCGATATCCTTGAAGGGCAGGGCGATGCGATAGGTCGTCGTGCCTGCGGCATCGTCTCGCAGGATTGTCGGGGAATCAAGTTGCTTGTTTGCAAGCCGTTCACGGTTTTCAGTCGCGGCCAGATGGCAGAATGTGACAGGGGTGCCGCTGGCGAGTGCGGAGACGAAATTGTAGTCGTCTTCCGTGAATCCCTGGATGTTATTGAGCCATTTGATTCTGGCGTCCTTGCGTGTGTCGAAAGCATACTGCACGCAGTCAGAGGCGAAGGAACGCGCGGGTGTCTGCTCGTTCACATGCACGTCGTCTTTGACAACATATTCCATGTAGAAGAATGAGTCGTCGTAGCCGAGGCGCGCGACAATGGATAGGTCGTCGGGACCCGTGTAGATTTTATTTGCCTTAAGGTCATCATAACCAGGCATTTGCTTTGATGCCTCATTGACAATGATTGGCTGTGTTTTTGCCAGTTCTTCCCATCCATTGACTCGCTTTATGCGGCATGGGCTGAAAGTGCGGCTGGCGGTCAGCCGCTGGCCGTTGGATGTCTCAAGAGTGAATGAACATTTTGCAGGGGCGAATGGGACATCGATGATTCGAGTCTCATTGGGTGACAGTTCAATGTCTTCGCGGAGGGCAGGGGGCAGAGTCTGTTCTGGCGATGAGCTGAATTCAACAATGCGTGCTTTGAAGGCCTTGCCTGAGAAATTGCGCAATGCGAGTTGCATTTTGTTTTCGGCAATGACTTCAATGGCAGTGCCAAGTTCAGGAACGGTATATTTCGCATTGTCCAGCAGTTCTTCAAGATGTTCCAGTGAGTCAGCGTGGAGATACTGCGGCGCGTCAGTGAGTATCATGGTGGCGTCATCAAGTTGAACGGTGTTCCCTTGGACGTCGTTGACAGTGGCTGGATATGTGGCTGGAAGTTGGAATTTGAGAGGCTCCGCGCCATTGTACCAAAGAGTCGCGAAGGCTCCACCGTCCTTGCTGAAAATCCAGCAGGGGATGTCCTCACAGAGCACTTTATCCTTGATGAACTTTGCATGCGCCATGATACGTGCTGTTGCCGCGAATGCTGCGACGGCCTGCCGTGGGTTGTTCTTCTCCCATAGACCGTAGTCGATAACCGAGTCCTTTTGCCAGTTATCTGGGCGAAAATAGAGCCAGTGGCGAACTTCTGGGACTGTCTTGAGGATGATGAAATCTCGCGCGACGATGTTCGCCATGCGGATTCCCAGCGGGGAGTCCAGCGGGGTCTTTCGAATGATTGAGGCACCTTTTTCCTCAATCGATACGTATGTCTTGCCGTTTTCATGGGCGATTTTCAGTGCTTCGAGCATCATCTCGCGAATCTGCCCTTCCTCTGAGTTTTTGTTGACGTAGCCTTTGCCGTATGTCTGGCCTGCGGTGTATTGGTCGATGCCAAAGCCATCGATGTCATCGACGATTGCAGGGAGCAGGCCCTTCAGGAACGGATAACGCGGGTTCTGGCGTCCGTCGGCACCAGAACAGCCAAGGGCCACGTATGTCGCTGTCGGATCAGCGCTGCGGATTCCACGAGAGATTGTTTTGACATCATCGATGTAGCGTTGGCGAATATAGTCTCCCTGATAGGCGAGCAGGTTGATTTCACCGCTGGCCGCCCATTCATGGATGTCATTCTTGAATTCGGAGACGACCGTATGCACAAATTCCTGATAATCCTTGAAGTAGATGCTTGGATTTTCAATCGGGTCCTGTTTGGGCTCAACCTTTTTCTTCAAGTATCTTCTTGGAATCCTGCCTGACGATACAGTGCTGAAGTGACCGATCAACTTGATACCTGCCGACTGCAATGCCTTGATGTCCGCGCGGGTCTTCTCCAAGTCCAACTTGCCATTTGCATCCTCCAGGTCACGCCAACTGAAATAGATGCCTTTGGTGCCGACACCCATGAGCGAATAGCGTTCTGCGTCATTGCCAGCAAAGACTGATATCCCGAATAAACTGTCGGGCGTATCTGGCTTGGGGCCGACCTTGACAAATGACGCCTGAGTGCTTCCTGTGTTGTTTTCGACGGTGGGGGCACCGTCGCTGCCTTTTATCTTCCAAATGGCTGTAGTGCAATAGAACCCAGGAAGTTTTAATTCAGGGAACGTCAATGTTTCTGTATAGTCAGCGCCCGCTTTGAGTTGCTTGACGGCCTTTTGCGTCTTGACTTTTCTTCCAAAGTAATCGACAGTGTCAAACTGGAGTTCCATGGTCATGTCTTTAGGGACATCCGTTATTGTCAAGGTAATTTCAGGCGTTTCGGTCTCGGTAAACAGTGCCTTGACGCCTCCTGACGTCATCGTGAAGGTGAGTTGTTTTTGGGGTGCCACTGGCTTCGGTTCGTCCTTTGGTTCTGGCTTGTCGTCGCTGATGGAGACATTGTCAACCATGACGGTTCCAAC